>DASQAM010000566.1:0-11711 GCA_035635735.1 Gemmatimonadales bacterium
CGGCCGTCGTAGCGGTGCCGCACGGCGACGAGCTCAAGCATGGCCGCGGCCCTGCAGCGCCTGCAGGGCGACGTTCACGAGCAAGGCGAGGAGTAGCAGGATGAGCCCGAGCGCGAGCGCGAGCCCGAAGTCGCCCTGACTGGTGTACAGAGCGACCGCGGTCGTGAGGGTCCGCGTCTGGCCGCGGATGTTGCCGCCCACGGTCATGGCGGATCCGATCTCCGCGACAACGTGGCCGAAGGCCGTCGTGATCACCGCCGCCAGCGCGAACCGGGCCTCGCGCGCTACGGTCCACGCCGTGAGCCAGCGGCCGGCGCCGAGCGTCTCGGCGGTGCGACGGATGCGGGGATCCACGCCCTGGACCGCGGCGGCGGCGAGCGCAGCGGCGATGGGGAGGGCGAGCACGACATCGCCCACCACGATCGCCTGCCAGGTGTAGAGCCATTCGAGACCGCCGAGCGGGCCGCGGCGAGAGAGCAGGCCGTAGAGCAGCAGGCCCACTACCACGGTGGGAAACGCGAGGGCGGTGTTGACCACGGTGAGGGCGGCGCGGCGCCCCCAGAACGGTCTCGTGGCGAGCACGAACCCCACGGGGATCCCGAGCCCGCAGGCGAGGACGGTGGAGATGAGGCCGATCTTGAGGGTGAGGACCGCAATGCCGTACACTTCGCCGTCGCCCGTGAGGAGCAGGGCGACGGCGCGCCGTAATCCCTCCCCTAGAAAATCCATCCCACGCCGATCGTCGCCCACGGATGCGAGGTCCATTCGGTGAGCGACGCGGTACCGGGCAGGACCGGGGTGTTGTCGATCGTGTCCGGCTGCTTGAACTGGGTGGGATAGACGAGCTTCCAGAGCACCAGGCGGAAGTCTCCCCGTACAGAGAGGCGCCGGGCGGGGTACCAGCGCAGGCCGAAGTTGGGAGCGACGGTGAACTTCGTCCCGAACTTGTAACCGCTCGGGTCCGGCGGCGACGTTCCACCGATGGCCACACCTAGGACGCCTCCCACGTACGGGGCGAAGCCCCGCCACGTCTTGCGGCCGGTGAGGATGAGCTGCAGCCCGGCGTCCAGGAGCACGACGTCGTCGGTAAAGGGCCCGGTCTTCCGCGACGTGGTGTCCTTGAAGGGGTCGACGACGAAGCGGTCCATCCGCGCGTAGGCGAGGCCGAGCGACGCGCCGACCGCGCCGAACGGTACTTCGTAGCGGATGCCGCCGGTCTTGCCGTGCGAAGGGCCGACCCCCACGCTGCCCCTGCTGCCACCCAGATACCCGACGGTGAAGACCACGACGCCACCGCGCCGGACATCGTGGTAAGGGGAGTGGGCGGGCTCGTGGCCCACCTGGGCAGAGGCCCCGTTCCAGGACGCCACGACGCCAAGCCACAAGAGAGCAACGACTCTCATCATTAATCCGTCTCCCTTAAGTCTCTGCCGGTCATTTCCGGCGGCGGTTGGATATCGAGCAGCCGGAGCACTGTGGGGCCGACGTCGCGCAGCGCGCCGCCGTGGCGCAGCGGACCGCGCACCGCGTCGCCCACAACAAGAAACGGCACCGGGTTGGTGGTGTGCGCCGTGTGCGGGCCGTCCGTCATCGGGTCGATCATCAGCTCGCAGTTGCCGTGATCGGCCGTAATGAGCAGCGTGGCGCCGCGCCGCTCGGCGCTCTTGACAACGCGCTCGAGACATTGATCGACCGTCTCCACGGCTTTCACGGCCGCGCTTAGTACCCCGGAGTGGCCGACCATGTCCCCGTTCGCGTAGTTGCACAGAATGAAGTCGTGGTGCCCCGTCTCGATCGCGTTGCACAGTACATCGGTGACCCCGGGCGCGCTCATTTCGGGCATCAGATCGTAGGTGGCGACCTTCTGCGACGGCACGAGGAGCCGCTCCTCACCGGGGTAGGGCGTCTCCACCCCGCCGTTGAAGAAGTATGTGACGTGCGCGTACTTCTCCGTCTCGGCGGTCCGAAACATGGTCTTGCCGTGTTCGGTCAGCACCTGCGCCACGATCTCGGAGAGCACCATCGGCCCGAACGCCATCGGAAAGGGAAACGTCCCGTCGTACTGCGTCATGGTGACGAGATCGACGGGGGTCCTAGTGCCGGTCTCGAAGCCGTCGAACCCGTCCACCGCCAGCGCGCGCACCATCTGGCGCATACGGTCGGCCCGGTAGTTGAAACAGAACACCCCGTCACCTGGCCGGATGCGCGGCGTGCCCGCCATAACCCGCGGCTTCACGAACTCGTCGGTCTCGCCGGCGTCATAGGCTTGACGGACGCCCGAGATCGGGTCGGGGACGACCTCGCCCACGCCGTGCACCATGGCGTCGTACGCGATTTTGGTGCGCTCCCACCGCTTGTCACGGTCCATCGCGTAGTAGCGCCCCACCACCGTCGAGACCACCGCCCGGCCGCCGTATTGGGGCAGCAGATCCACCAGCTCCTGCATGAATGCCAATCCCGACTGGGGCGGCGTGTCGCGTCCGTCGAGCCAGGCGTGGATCGCGACCGGCAGGTCGTGCAGATGGCCGAGCCTGACGGCAGCCTCGAGATGGTCATCGAGCGCGTGCACGCCACCGCTGCCGATCAGTCCGAGCAGGTGCAGCGTTCCCCCGCGCCGCTTCACGGCGGTGCACAACTCCACGAGGGGCGGTAGCCGGAAGAACTCTCCGGACTCGATCGACTGCGAGATGCGCACGATGTCCTGCGGCACCACCCGACCGGCTCCGAGGTTCAGGTGCCCCACTTCACTGTTGCCGATCTGTCCCTCGGGAAGACCCACGGCGAGCCCCGACGCGTTGAGCAACGTGCGGGGCGCGTTTGCCCAGAGGCGATGCCAGGTGGGCGTCCGCCCGAGCTCGACGGCGTTGCCCTCCCGGCCGGGACGAAAGCCCCAGCCGTCGAGCACGATCAGGACGACCGGGGTGCGCGGCCCATGCCTCTTTGCCATATTGGAGGGGATGCAATCTAGCCGGGCCCTCCGCGCCCTTCCAGTTGTGCTGGGGCTCGTCGCAGCCCTGCCCCTCGCAGCCCAAGCGCGCTACCGCGTGACCACCGATGGGGCCTGGTTTTGCCAGGAGCCGGGTGGAAAACGCCTGGCACGCCTGGCACGCGGTGCCGTGCTCATGGGCGGCGAGGTGCAGGGCGACTGGCAGGGCGTGATGCTCGAGGGCTGGATCTTCGCGACCTCGGTGGGCCCGACACCGCGCGCAGGCTACGACCTCACGGTCACGCGCGCGCCGGAGGAGAACCTGCGCTCCGCTCCCGCGGGCGCGCTCATCGGGAAGCTGCCCCAGGGGTTCCTCCTCAACAAGGTCGTCGAAGGCACGTCGGGTCGCTGGATCCACGTCACGCGCGCGGGCTGGCTCGAAAAAACAGACCTCGAGTCGGTCGCGCAGGTGGCGAGCTCGCGCACCGCCGTACCGGACTCCGACACCACCCAAGCGCGACCGACCCCTGCCCGCAAGTCCGGGGACCCACGGACCCCGGGCCGTGGGCCCGGGGTCGGTCCACCCGACACGACCTCGAGTCCCAGTCCCTCCGCTCCGGTCGACCCGTCCCGCGTCGAGTCGGCGCGCCGGACGGTGCTGTACCGGTCGCCGGAAGGCCAGCCCGCGGGCACGCTCGCGCCGTCGGCGCCCCTGCGCGTGCTGGGGCGCTCCGGCGAGTGGACGCGGGTGGAGCTCGAGGGGTGGGTGAAGAGCGCGGACTTGGAGATCGCCCCGCCGGGCGTGCTGGTGGGCATCACCGCCGCCGAGCTGCGCACTGACCCACAACGCTATGCGGGACAGGTGCTCCGCTGGACGCTGCAGTTCATCTCGACTCAGCAGGCCGACGAGCTACGGCCTGAGATTCCGAACGGCGCGACGTACATCCTGGCGCGCGGGCCGCTCCCCGAGCGCGGCTTCGTGTACGTCGTGGTCCCCGAGGCGAAGCGGGCGCAGCTCGAGACCATCACGCCACTCGCCACCATCCAGGTCACCGCGCGCGTGCGCACCGGCCGCACCAGGTTCCTCGGCAACCCGGTGCTCGACATGATCAGCCTCGAGACCCTGCCATGAACGAGATCCTGCGTGACCGCTTGTTGCGGAAGCTCGACGCGCTCCCCGAAGACAAGGCGTACCAGGTGCTCGACTACGTCGAGTTCCTGGAGTCCAAGTACGCCGAGCGGCCGGCCGGCGCTCCGCCGTTCCAGCGCGTGGCGGAAACGCTCGAAGACACGCTGCGGGCGGGCCGGGTTCCGGTCAACATCATCAAGGGGACGATGGACGCCGTAGGAAAGGCCGGGAAGTTGCTCGAGAAGGTGGCGGCGGCGGGGAAGGCCGCGGTGGAGGAAGCGGCGAAGAAGTCGGCCGACAAGGACAAGGTTGAGGAAACGCCCCCCGCCCAGTAACTTTCGCCATGGGAACCTTCCGGCCGGCTTCCGCTCTCACTTTCGACGACGTTTTGCTCGTTCCGCGGCTCTCGA
Organism: Gemmatimonadales bacterium; assembly: GCA_035635735.1. GTDB lineage: Bacteria > Gemmatimonadota > Gemmatimonadetes > Gemmatimonadales > GWC2-71-9 > AG41. Next base: position 4,466 of record DASQAM010000566.1, read on the forward strand.
GCGTACATCCGCGGAGCGTGGACGTGCGCTCGCGCTTCACCCGCGGCATCTCCCTCAACATCCCTCTCGTATCCGCTGCGATGGATACGGTCACCGAATCAGAGATGGCGATCGCGATCGCCCGCGAGGGCGGCATCGGCGTCCTCCACAAGAATATGCCGGTCGACCGCCAGGCGGCGGAGGTGGATCGCGTGAAGCGCAGCGAGTCGGGGATGATTCTGCACCCCATCACCCTCGGGCCGGACCGGCCGCTGCGCGAAGCGGTGCGCCTGATGGAGCGGTTCCGCATCTCGGGCGTCCCGATCGTGGACGACGCCGGGCGCCTGGTGGGCATCATCACCAACCGCGACCTGCAGTTCGAGCGCGAGCTGGACCGCCCGATCCGCGACGCGATGACAAAGGACCGCCTGGTGACCGCGCCGGTGGGTACGGGGCTCGACGAAGCGGAGCGGATCCTCGCCAAGCACCGCATCGAGAAGCTCCCTGTCGTGGACGACAAAGGCGTCCTCAAGGGTCTGATCACCATCAAGGACATCTTCAAGCGCCGGCGGCACCCCCACGCCAACAAGGATCAGCACGGCCGGCTGCGCGTAGCGGCGGCGGTGGGTGGGACATCCGACGCCCTGGCGCGCGCTCGCGCGCTCGTCGACGCGGGGTGCGACGTGATCGTCGTGGACTCGGCGCATGGGCACTCCGAGAGCGTACTCAAGACCGTGGCCTGCCTGCGCGAAGCGTACCCCGACGCACAGCTGGTGGGGGGCAACGTCGCGACAGAAGCGGGTGCGCGCGCGCTGGTGGAGCGCGGCGTCGATGCCGTGAAGGTCGGCGTGGGCCCAGGCTCGATTTGCACCACGCGCGTCGTCACCGGCGTCGGCGTCCCGCAGATCACGGCGATCGTCGACGCCGTGACGGGCGCGGGGGACGTACCGGTAATCGCGGACGGCGGCATCAAGTACTCGGGCGACCTGGTCAAGGCACTCGCCGCGGGCGCCGAGAGCGTTATGATGGGCTCGATGCTCGCCGGCACGGAGGAAAGTCCGGGCGAGTCGTTCCTGCTCGAGGGCCGGCGCTTCAAGGTGATCCGCGGCATGGGCAGTCTCGGCGCCATGGAGGAGGGCTCCGCCGATCGCTACTTCCAGGAGGGTGAGGTCTCCCCGTCCAAGCTCGTGCCCGAGGGTATCGAGGGACGCGTGCCCTACAGAGGCCCTGCCTCGGACGTGATCTTCCAGATGGTCGGTGGGCTGCGCAGTGGCATGGGCTATTGCGGCGTGTGCGATATCAAGGCGCTCCGCAGCGAGACCGAATTCATCCACATCACGACGGCGGGGTTGCGCGAATCGCACCCGCACGACGTCGTAATCACCCGCGAAGCACCGAATTACAGCCTCTAACGGCTTGACAGGCCTGTGGCTTGGGCCTACTCTAGCCGCCATCTCGCCGTCGTTCCGACAACTGCTCGCACTCATCACGAGGGACGCATGAATCTTCTCCGCCGGAAGAGCGTCACCGAGCTCCAGACCGAGGCACTCACGGACCACAGCTTGAAGCGGGCCCTCGGCGCGCTCAACCTGACCATGCTCGGCATCGGCGCGATCATCGGCACCGGGATTTTCGTGCTCACCGGGACGGTGGCGGCGCTGAACTCGGGACCCGCCGTGGTGCTCTCGTTCACGCTCGCGGGCGTGGCGTCGATCTTCGCGGCGCTGTGCTACTCCGAGTTCGCCTCCCTCGTGCCGATGGCGGGCAGCGCCTACACCTACGGGTATGCGACTCTGGGCGAGCTCATCGCCTGGATCATCGGCTGGGACCTGGTGCTCGAGTATGCGTTGGGCGCCGTAACTGTCGCCATCGGCTGGTCGGGCTACGTCGTCTCGTTCTTGCACGACGTCGGAATCGACGTCCCCTGCGCATTGGCGGGGGCGCGCGGCACGATGGTGGCGTGTCACGACGGCACCCAGGTGGCCGCGGTCTTCAACCTTCCCGCGGTGATCATCATCGGGCTCGTCACGACCCTCCTCGTCATCGGCATCAAGGAATCGGCGAACTTCAACAACGTGATCGTCTTCGTAAAGGTGGCGGTCGTGCTGCTCTTCATCGGCGGAGCGGCGCACGCGATCAACCCGGCCAACTGGCATCCGTTCATCCCACCCCAGGAAGGCCCAGGAGTCTACGGGTGGAGCGGCGTCATGACGGGGGCGGCGATCGTGTTCTTCGCCTACATCGGGTTCGACGCCGTCAGCACGGCGGCGCAGGAGGCGCGGAACCCGCAGAAGGACATGCCAATCGGCATCATCGGCTCTCTGCTGATCTGCACGGTCCTGTACATCCTGGTCTCCGGGATCGCGACGGGCGTGATGTCCTACAAGGAGCTGAACGTCCCCGATCCCATCGCCGTCGTGGCGGACCACGCCGGCCTCGGCTGGATGTCCACGCTGATCAAGCTCGGTGCCATCGCGGGACTGTCGTCGGTGATCCTGGTGATGCTCCTGGGGCAGTCGCGCGTGTTCTATTCGATGGCGCGCGACGGCCTGCTGCCGCCGTTCGTGAACAAGGTGCATCCCAAGTTCCAGACGCCGTACCTCACCTCCATCGTCACGGGGGTCATCGTCGCGTTCTTTGCGGCGATCCTGCCGATCCGCGACGCCGCGAGCCTGGTCTCGATCGGGACGCTGCTGGCGTTCGTGATCGTGTCGGTGGGGATCCTGGTGCTGCGCCTGCGCGAGCCGAACCTGCCGCGGGTGTTCAAGACCCCGTGGGTCTGGTTCGTCGCCCCGGCCGGAGCCTTCTCGGCCGCGTACCTGATGAAGTCGCTACCGTGGCGGACCTGGGAGCGGCTGATTATTTGGTTCGTGATTGGGATGGTGCTCTACTTCGGCTACGGCGTGTGGCACTCGAAGCTCGCGTCGAGGGAGCAGAAGGAGTAGCCGCCGCGCGTCGCGGCGCCTGGTCCATGCGTCGGCTGAACTGGTTCGGCTTCTGGACGCTGCTCGGACTCGTCTCCGGCGTGCAGCTCTTCTTCGCTGATCAACGGCTGGCGCTGCATCCCAACGCGTGGTGGCAGGCGCTGGCGACCACGCTCCCCGCGTGGTACCTGTGGGGCCTCCTCTCGCTCGTCGTCGCGTGGCTGGGGCGCCGATTCCGCGTCGATCGCGCCAACTTCGGCCGCCACTTCTTCATCCATCTGGGCGCGAGCCTCGACCTCGCGCTGCTCCAGCTCGTGGCCGCGGTGGGCGTGCAGGATCTGGTGCATGCCGCGGCGGGACAGCCGTTCGTTTTCGCGCAGAAGCTCGTGGACAACTTCACGCTGTTCTACCATTGGAACGTCCTCATCTACTGGACGATCCTGGCCGTGGTGCACGCCCGCGACTACCACCGCGACCTGGAGGAGCGCCGCGCGGCGCTCGCGGAACTGGAGCGTCGGCTTGCCACGCGCCCCGTGACCGAACGGCTGTTGGTGGAGGCCGACGGCCGCAGCTTCTTCGTGCGGGCGAGTGACGTCGAGTGGTTCGAGGCGGCGAAGAACTACGTCCGCCTCCACGTGGGCGATACGACCCACGTGCTCCGCTCCACGCTCGGCGCGCTCGAGGAGCGGCTCGATCCGGAGCGCTTTCGACGCATCAGCCGATCGACGCTCGTCAATTTGGACCGCGTCCGCGAAGTGCAATCATGGTTTCATGGCGACGCGGTCGTGATCCTCGAGAACGGCACGCGACTCGGTCTGTCCCGCCGCTACCGTACCAACCTGCTCGGTACGCCCGTCTCGTAAAATCCCGCTGGTCCCGGCCAGAGTCCCGCCTGTCCCATAGCGCTGTGTGGGGGAAGGCGAGGTCCTCAGATTGCCGGATGAGCCTCTTCGCCATCAAGCCGATCGCCACCCTTCGCGCCGAAGCGGAGGCGACCGGTGAGCACGCCCTGACGCGGGCGCTCGGGCCCCTCAATCTCGTCACGCTCGGCATCGGCGCCGTCATCGGCGCCGGGATCTTCGTGATCACGGGGCAGGTGGCCGCGCTGTACACCGGTCCCGCGGTGCCCCTCTCGATGATCCTCGTCGGCGTCGCATGCGCGTTCGCCGGCCTCTGTTATGCCGAGATGGCGAGCGCCGTGCCGGTGGCGGGCAGCGCCTACACCTACGCCTACGCCACCATGGGCGAGTTCGCGGCCTGGATCATCGGCTGGGACTTGGTGCTCGAATACGCCGCCGGCGCAGCCACGGTGGGTGTCGGCTGGTCGGGCCATTTCGTGTCCCTGCTCGGACTGTTCGGCATCCGGATTCCCGAGAGCCTCACGGCCCCGCCGACACAGTTGTGCACCGTGGCTCAGGTGACCGCCCACGCGGTGGGTTGCGCCCACCCGGGGCTCAATCTGACCGGCGCCATTGTCAACCTTCCAGCCGTCGCCATCGTCGCGCTGATGTCCGCCGTGCTGGTGATCGGGATCAAAGAGTCGGCGCGGGTCAACAGCCTGATCGTCATTCTCAAAGTCGGGATCGTTCTGCTGGTTGTGCTCGTCGGCCTGCCGCACGTCAAGCCGGCCAACTGGACGCCGCTCATCCCCCCGAACAGGGGGGAGTGGGGCAGCTACGGCTGGTCCGGCGTGCTGCGCGGTGCGGGCCTCGTGTTCTTCTCCTACATCGGGTTCGACACGGTCTCGACCGCGGCGCAGGAGTCGAAGAACCCCCAGCGCGACATGCCGATCGGCATCCTCGGCTCGCTCGTGATTTGCACGCTGCTGTACGTCGTGGTGTCGGCCGTGCTGGTGGGCATGGTGCCGTACGGCGAGCTCAATCTCCCGGCGCCGATGGCGTACGCGATGGAGCGGATCGGGGCGCCGTGGTGGATTCGCGTTTCGATCGACGTCGGCGCGGTCCTGGGCATCGGCTCCGTGATCCTCGTCATGCTGCTTGGGCAGTCCCGCGTCTTCTACTCGATGTCGCGCGACGGCCTGCTCGGGCCCTGGGCCGGCAGAGTCCACCCACGGTTCCGCACGCCGTACCTCTCCACCATCTACACCGGCATCGCGGTATGCTTCGCAACCGGGCTATTGCCGCTGCAGCTACTCGGGACGTGGGTCAATATCGGCACGCTGCTCGCGTTCGTGCTGGTGTGCGCCGGCGTATGGATCCTGCGACATACGCGACCCGATCTCGAGCGACCGTTCCGTGCGCCGCTCGCGCCGTTCGTCCCCCTGATGGGGATCCTGTCGTGTCTCGGTCTCATGCTGACCCTTCCGCTGGACACGTGGGTGCGGCTGTTCGTCTGGCTCGCGCTCGGGCTTGCCGTCTATTTCGGCTACGGACGGCGACACAGCTTTCTGCGGCGAACTCCCCCGTAGTACCTGGACGACCCCTCTCGCGACCCGTACGTTTGCCGCATCGGGTCGACCCGGCGCGTTTCAAACAGAGGAGGGTGCGATGGCGCGGCACGGCATAAACAGCGCGTGGGCACTCGCTTTCGGAGTCGCGGCAGCGGCGCTTGCTGCGGCCTGCGGCGGCAGCACCAGCCCGCACCAGCCCGGGCAGTGCCCCTCGTTCACTGGGGGGATGTCGCAGGGCGATAGTCTGTATGGATTGTACCACCTGGTTTCGTACTGTCTGGACACTTTGCCCGCATATGGTCCTCCCGCCGACACCGGCCACGTCACCCTGCGCCATCCGACCGCGGCCGACACCTTCATCGCCGTTCTCGCGACTCAGGGCCAGGCGCCCGAGAGCATCCTCGGCAGGTACACGCACCCGGTTCCGGACTCGATCCACGTGACGGGCGTGGTGAAGACCCCACTCGGTTCGCTCGGGGTCGAGGTGCTGGGCAGGTTTTTGCTCCGGCACGACACTCTCTCGGTGAGTGGGCAGCTGGTCGTGGTCGGCTCCACGCCGCACCCGTTGTCGTTCGTAGGGGCGCGGGTGCCGTAGGTCGGTTTATCTTGGTGTAATGTCCGAGAACGGAGTCCCGATTCCCCCCGAGCGCGCGCGCGCGGCTGCCGAGGTCGCCGCGGTGCTCGCGCCAGGCCGCCGGGTCGTGCTCACCACGCATGTCAACGCCGACGGCGATGGCGTGGGAAGCGAGGTGGCACTGTGGCATCTGCTCACGGCGCGCGGACTGAGCGCGACCATCGCGAACCCCACGCCCATTCCCGAGCGGTTTCACTTTCTCCTGCCGGAGGGGGCCGATCATTCGGAGCGTGCGGCACGCGAGATCGCGGCGGCCGACGTGGTCGTGGTGCTCGACATTTCCGAGGTGAGCCGGTTGGGCGATCTGGCGCGCGCGATCACGCAGTCGCACGCGGTGGCCTGCATCGACCACCACGTGAGCGTGGGCTCGCTGCCCGGTGGCCCGCGGTTGGTGGCCCCCGAGGCGGCCGCCACGGCCGAGCTGGTGTTCGACTTCGCGACTGCCCTCGAGTGGCCGCTGTGCCCCGAGGCGGCCCGCGCGCTGTACGTGGGCATCCTCACCGACACGGGCGGGTTCCGGTTCGCGAACACCACCCCGCGCGTGCTGCGGGTGGCGGGCGCGCTGCTCGAGCACGGCGTGGACCCGGAGTCGATCTACGAGTCGGTGTACGCGAGCGCGCCCGAGGGTCGCGTCCGCCTCACGGCCGAGGTTCTCAGCACGCTGGTGGTCGAACCGGAGCTCGGCTTGGCGTGGGTGACGGTGCCGCCCGACGCGCTGCAGCGGCACCGTGCCACCGCCGACGACCTGGACGGCATCGTGGAGTATCCGCGATCCATCGCGGGGGTCCGGCTGGCCCTCCTGTTCCGCCAGCTCGCCAATGGCAAGGTGAAGGTCAGCTTCCGCTCGCTCGGTGACGTGGACGTGGCCGAGCTGGCGCACCGATTTGGCGGTGGGGGACACCGCAAAGCCGCGGGGGCGTCGCTCGAGGGCTCGCTCGCCGAGGCGCAGACCGAGGTGCTGGCCGCAGCGCGGGAGTATCTCAACGGGCGCTAGCGGTTCGCAGGAACGCCCGCACGAAGTTTCGCTTCGAGAAGTCCCCGCCGGTCCACACCCGCCACAAGAGGTCGCTCCCCGGGAGCGCGCGCGCGATGGCCGCGTCGCTCCACCCGCGTCCGTGCAGCTCGTGGATCCGCTCACCCAGCTCGGTCAGGAAGTGAAGCTTGTCGCGCAGCCGTGCCGCGCCCTGCTCCACGCGCCCGCGGTGCTGGCAAAACAGCACCCGCGGCTCGAGCGCCAGCACCCGCCGCAACGAATCCATCATCGCGTACACGTCTTCGTCGGCGCGGAGGTAGCGGAGC
>DASQAM010000567.1:0-3631 GCA_035635735.1 Gemmatimonadales bacterium
ACCGGGGTGCCGATCAAATTCATCGGCATCGGGGAACACGTAGCGGCGCAGCATGCTGCGCCCCAACTGGAGCCCTTCGACCCGGTGCGCATGGCCGGCCGGATCCTGGGCCTGGGCGACGTGGTCGCGTTGGTGGAGAAGGCCGCCGCCACTATGGATGCGGAGGCCGCACAGCGTCTCGAGCGAAAGGCGCGCTCGAAGCGGGGGATGGACCTCGCGGACTTTCTCGTCGCGTTGAAGCAGATGCAGGCGATGGGACCGATCAAGCAGGTGCTCGGCCTCTTGCCGGGCGTGAACGCACAGGCGCTCAAGGCGGTCAACGCCGACGACAAGCGCCTCAAGCACGTCGAGGCAATCGTGTTGTCCATGACCCCCGACGAGCGGGCCGATCCGTCGATCCTCACCGGATCGCGCCGGTCGCGGATCGCGAAGGGCGCGGGGCGTACGGTACAGGAAGTCAACCGGCTGCTGGAGCAGTTCCAGCAGATGCGGAAGCTTTTGAAAAGGACGTAGGCACGCTATGGCAACTCGCATTCGGCTGCGGCGCGTGGGGCGGAAGGGGCAGAGCTATTTCCGGATCGTCGTCGCGGATTCACGCTCTCCCCGCGACGGGCGGTTCGTCGTGACCTTGGGCCACTACAACCCGCGCACCAATCCAGCCGACATCCAGGTCGATGCGGAACAGGCGCGCGCCTGGCTCGACAAGGGGGCGCTCCCGACCGACACGGTCCGCTCGCTGCTGAAGAAGGCGGGAGTGCTGGGCAAACGGCCCGCCTAGTCGGGCGCGTACGCAAGCCGCACGGGCAGCAGGGGGAAGTGGCGGTGTTCCCCCTCGTGGAAAACCCCGGTGCGGTGTTCACGCCCAAGGCGCGGCTGCTGGTCGTGAACGAGGAGCGTCACGTCGTGGCGGGACCGCTGGTCGTGGCGCGGCGGCGCGCTTACCATCGCGAGTGGTTGCTGTCGTTCGTCGGGGTGAACTCGCGCGCGGTAGTGGAGCCGTGGCGCGACCACTTCGTGGCCGTGGAAGAGACCGATGCTGACGATTAACGTCGTGACGCTCTTCCCGGAGGTGTTCGAAGGGCCGCTGCGGGTGAGTATTCTGGGGCGTGCCGCGGAGCGGGGGCTGGTGCGCTACCGGGTCGTGCAGCTGCGCGACTACACGCACGACCGGCACAAGACCGTGGACGACTCTCCGTACGGCGGCGGTGCGGGGATGGTGCTCAAGCCGGAGCCGTTCTTCGAGGCGGTGGAAGATCTGCGGACGGGGCCGCCCATCGTGCTGTTGTCGGCACGCGGCCGGCCGTTCGGCCACCGCGACGCCGTGCGGTTCGCGGTGGGCGAGCAGCTGACCCTGTTATGCGGCCATTACAAGGACGTGGATCAGCGGGTGGCGGACGGGCTGGGGGCGGAGGAGCTGTCGGTCGGAGACTTCGTGCTGTCGGGCGGCGAGCCGGCGGCGCTGTGCGTCCTGGACGCGGTGGTGCGGCTGCTCCCGGGAGCGCTCGGGGATCACGAATCTGCGGCGACGGACTCACATTACGACGGCCTGCTGTCGCCGCCGAGCTATACGCGGCCGTCGAGCTATCGCGGAATGGATGTACCGGCGGTATTGTTGAGCGGCGACCACGAGCAAATCGCGCGGTGGCGCCAGGCCGAAGCCGAGCGGTTGACGCGCGAGCGGCGGCCCGATCTGTCGGCCAAACGGGACGATTAGGGAAGACATAGAGGGATACAGTCATGCACAGACTACGGGCGATCGAGCGCGAGGGGCTCAAGACCAACATCCCCGCATTCGATCCGGGCGACACCGTCCGCGTGATGGTACGGGTACGCGAGGGCGACAAGGAGCGGCTGCAGGCATTCGAAGGCGTCTGCATCGGCCGCCGCGGTGCCGGGATCAACGCGACCTTCACCGTCCGGAAGATCTCGGCGGGCGTCGGCGTCGAGCGCATCTTCCCGCTGCACGCGCCCTTGATCGCGGAGATCGAGCTGGTGCGCAAAGGTCGCGTGCGGCGCGCCAAACTCTACTTCCTGCGTCGGCTGGCCGGCAAAGCCGCCCGGATCCGCGAGAAGCGGGGCATCACGGTCCCCGAGACGGCGGAGAAGCAAGAGGCGTGAGAGGCCCCCGCCCCACGCTCGAGCGCGAGATCGCGTTCTGGCGAGCGGGGGGCGGAGTCGTCGCCGGTGTCGACGAAGCGGGCCGCGGTCCCCTGGCTGGTCCGGTGGTGGCCGCGGCCGTCGTGTTTCCTCCCCACTGCAAATTCATCCGCGGCCTGCGCGACTCGAAGCTTCTGCCGCCCGCGAAGCGCACCCGGCTCGCCATGGTGGTGCGGGCCCGCGCGCTGGCGATCGGCGTGGGCGCGGCGAGCGTACGGGAGATCGACCGCTTGAACATCCGCCGGGCGAGCATCCTCGCGATGGACCGCGCGCTGGCGCGACTCGGCGTGACGCCGGACCTCGTGCTGGTAGACGGCCTGCCCTGTCCCGAGCTCGGCCGTGCCCACGAAGCGATCGTCGACGGCGACGCGCACTGCCACTCGATCGCCGCGGCGTCGGTGATCGCCAAAACGGTGCGTGATCGCCTGATGGAGCTGCTGGCCACCCGCCATCCCACCTACGCCTGGGCCAGCAACAAGGGCTACGCCACCCCGGACCACCTCGCCGCGCTCGCGGCCTTCGGCTTCACGTCCCATCATCGCAAGAGCTTCGCCCCGGTGGTGCAGCTCGAGCTCATGGCTTCGCTCGCTTCAATCCCTTCCTGAACTCGGCCAGCGGTCGGGTATTGAGGATGTCTCCCGCCTCGAGCCCCGCCCGGCGCGCCAGATAGACAGCGTACTTCATGAACGACAGGTTGCCCGGCTGGTGGCTGTCCGTCGACAGCACGAACCGGACGCCGTGCTGTTTGCCGGCCGCCGCGAGCGTGTCCGGGAGGTCCATGCGCTCGGGGTGGCCGTTCAGCTCGAGCAGGCACCCCGTCGCCGCGCAGGCACGACACAGCGCGTCGAAATCAAAGGCGTACGGCTCGCGCTTACCCACGAGGCGCCCGGTCGGGTGTCCGATCGCGTCCACCCACGGGTGCTCCGCGGCGCCCACGAGGCGGCGGGTGAGCTCCTTCTCGCCCTGATTGAGCCCGTAGTGGATGGTGGCCACGACATAGTCCGCCTCGGCCAGCACCTCGTCGGGCAGGTCGAGCCTTCCGTTCTCGAGGATGTCGAGCTCGACGCTCCGGAGGATGGTGAACCCGCGGCTCGAGGCGTTCCAGGCGTCGATCGCCTTCCACTGCTCCCGCAGCCGCTTCGCGTCGAGCCCGAGCGCCATCGTCACGCGCTTCGAATGGTCGGTGATGGCGATGTATTCGTAGCCCAACGCGCGCGCCGCGTGCGCCATGTCCTCGATCGTCCCCTTCCCGTCGGTAGCGCTCGTGTGCATCTGCAGGTCACCGCGGATGTCGTTCACGTCCACGAGACGGGGCAGCCGGTGCTCGCGGGCGAGCGCGATCTCGCCGCGGGCTTCGCGTAGCTCGGGGGGAATCCAGTCGAGGCCGAGCTTCGCGTAGACCTCCTCCTCGGTTTTTCCGGCGGCCCGACGCGTGCCCTTGAAGAGGCCGTACTCGTTCAGCTTGTAGCTCTTC
>DASQAM010000568.1:0-2692 GCA_035635735.1 Gemmatimonadales bacterium
CATCCGTTCGACCCATTGAGCGCGCGATGCGGGAGCCACGAATGGATCCGCAAAGTACTGTGTTTCTCGCGCAACCTTGGCGCCGTTGAACTCCATGATGCTCACGGTGTACGACGGCTTGCCGTCATATGTCAGGATGAACTCGGTGATCCAAAGATCACCGCTGCCAATGATTCGTCGGACCGCAAACCGCTTCTTGCTCGGCTGACTGGCGCGCTGGTTCTGGATGTTGCGTCGACCGCGGGTTCGCTCGCCTGACTGCGGGTATTCCAGCACCGCGTCCTCGTGATAGACGCGATGCTCCGTTTCAAAATCGTTGGCATCGGAGGCCGCCCAATGCTGATCCAGTGCCGCACGGATCTCTTGATCGCGCACTCCAGAACACTTCATGAGCCGACTCCTCCTAGGAGTTGTTGTGTCGCGGGTCGTCCGTCGCGCTGAGGTATTCCAGTCCAAGCGGCCCCATCGCGGTTATCTGGGTGACCGACGGCCAGCCGCCGCACGGAAGTGACATCTTCGGCCAGGATGGTCTTGAAAGCCTCCTGGCCGAGTTGGTGAGCGCCGGCTCTCGGAAACATAGAAACCTCCTTCGTGCAGAAGTGGCCGTCAAGAGCGGCTTCGAACGTGCATAAGAATGCTCGCACCACCGCGCGGAGTCGAGCCGAGATTGATTGGGCGGGGAGTCTGGGAGAGCAATCGCTTGACACTTACGCGTGCGGGGCGTACGTCACGGTGTCATGAGTCATCGCCTCGCGCTGTTCTTCGTCCGCGGCTGAGCATGGCTCGGCTGTTGTCGGTGAATGTGGGGCTTCCACGCGACGTCGAGTGGAACGGCCGCGTCGTGCACACCGGGATCTGGAAGGAACCCGTGCGCGGCCGGTGTCGGGTCGGCCGGTTGAATCTGGAGGGAGACGGGCAAGGCGACCTGGCCGGGCACGGGGGCGAGCAGCGAGCGGTCTTCGTCTACCAGATCGAATCGTATGGTCACTGGCAGGAGCAGCTGAAGCGTACCGACTTCGTCCACGGGCAGTTCGGCGAGAACTTCACCGTCGAGGGACTGTCCGACGATGAGGTGTGCATCGGCGACCGCTTTCAGATCGGCAGCGCGGTGTTCGAGGTCACCCAGCCTCGCGTGACCTGCTATCGCGTCGGCATCCGGATGAACGAGCCCCGGATGCCGGCGTTGCTGACGGCCAGCGGCCGCCCGGGATTCTACTTCCGGGTTCTGCAGGAAGGCGCGGTGGGCGCCGGCGACGACATCGTGAAGGTGGGGGAGGCGGAAGAGCGCATGACGGTGGCCGAGATCAACGCGCTTCTCTACCTGCCCGATCATGGGCGCGATCGACTGGAGCGCGCGCTGCGGATCGAGGCGCTGTCGCACGGATGGCGCTCATCGTTCGAGGCGTTGCTGCGGAGCCACGCGACTGGACATGCGGGGCTCGCCCCGGCAGCGGCGGGGCATCCGGCGGCCCCGGGATTTCGGCCGCTCGCGGTGACGGCGATCGATCGGGAGTCCGCGGACGTCCTCTCGCTCACGCTGCGGAGCCCGAACGGCCAGCCGTTGCCGACGGCGCTGCCCGGCCAGTACGTGGTCTTGCGTCTTCAACGGTCAGCCGGCGGCCCGCCGCTGATTCGCAGCTACTCGCTGTCGGGGCCTGCCTCGACAGAACGCTATCGCATCAGCGTGAAGATCGAGCCGAACGGAGCAGCCGGAGCCTACCTGCATGAGCATGTCCGGGTCGGCGATGCGCTGGACGTCAGCTCCCCGCGCGGAAGCTTCATCCTGGAGCCCGGGGAGCGGCCGGTGGTGCTGCTCAGCGCGGGGATCGGCGCGACGCCCGTTCTGGCGATGCTACACGCGCTGTCCGCGGCCCGCTCGACGCGCCCGGTCCTGTGGTTGCACGGGGCTCGCGACCGGGAGCATCATCCATTCGCCGCCGAAGCCCGCGGCCTCGCCCGTGCGCTCCCGCAGGGCCGCTCCTACGTGTGTTACAGCCGGCCGGGCCCGGGCGACCGAATGGGTGAGGATTTCGACACCACGGGTCACCTCTCGCGATCGGTCTTCGACGAGGTCCACCTCCCACGGGAGGCGGATGTGTACCTCTGCGGACCGGCGTACTTCATGGAAGCCATGAAGGAGGCGCTGGCCACGGTGGGCGTGGCGCGAGAGCGGATCCACGTCGAGATCTTCAATGGAGGCGAGTCGATGACTCCCGGGGTCGTCGGTGGCGCGACGCGTGCCCCGCATCTGCCCAGGGACGGCGTCGGCGCCGGCGCCCAGGTATCGTTCGCCCGCAGCGGCGTCGCCCCGCGGTGGAACCCATCGGCCTACCGGAGCATCCTGGAGCTGGCCGAGGCGTGCGACGTCCCCGTCCGCTGGTCGTGTCGGACCGGCGTCTGTCACAACTGCGAGAGCGGATTGATCTCCGGGGCCGTCGCCTACGAGCCGGACCCGCTCGATCCGCCGGCGGATGGAAATCTGCTGATCTGCTGCTCCCGACCTCAGGGTGACGTGGTGATCGACCTCTGAGCGGCCATCACCCGCACCTTCTCCCCTCTGGGGAGAGGGCAGGGTGAGGGGGTCTGAAGATGGTGTCACGGCTCAAGAGGCGGCCGGTCCCCGCGGCGAGCGCGACCGCGAGCATCAGCGGCAGGATGAGCTGGTACTCGCCGGTCAGCTCGAGGATGCTGA
>DASQAM010000569.1:0-1672 GCA_035635735.1 Gemmatimonadales bacterium
CCCGTTATTTCACGACGTGGAACTCGGTCTGTCGCCGCAGGATCCAGCGCATCTGGCTGTCGGCACCGAGCTCGGCGTCCTCCTCCTGGGCCGACCGCACAGGTTGGTTGTCCCATTCCGGCAGTGGCGTTGTGGCCTGGAGCTCGATCGAGAACCAGCTGTTGGGGAGTAGACTCACGTCCCCGCGCCCGGGCACCCCTTCTTGGTGGTCCCACAGGCCGATGAGCGGCCCGGCGCCGTGCCCGCGGTCGCCGATCGGGTGGGTGTAGATCGTGCCGGTAATCCCCGCCGCCCCCATCCGCGCCAGCGCGGCGGCGAGCACCTCGTTACCAGTCCGGCCCGGCCGCATCTCGGCGAGCAGGATGTCCTGCAACCGGTTCGAGTTCTTGAGCGCCAGCTTCAAGCCCTCCGGCACGTCCCGCTCACCGGACCGCAGCACGTAGCCCATGTGCTGCGTGTCGGTGTTCAGGCCCAGCGCGGTGATTCCGAAGTCGCAGTGCAGCACGTCGCCGCGCTGGATCACGACGGCGCCGGAATCCGATAGGTCGACGCCCCGCCGCTGCACGTCCACGTCGGTGTGGAACCAGGTGCCGAATCCGAGGTCGTTCACCCGCTGGCGCATCCACCAGGCGACGTCATCGGTCGTCGTCTTGCCCGGCGTGATGACCTTGTTCGAGAACGCGGTATCGATGGTTCCCCAGACGACCTGCATCAGCCGTCGGTATGCCGGGAGCATCGCCGGGGCGCGGATCTCCTGATACTCGAGCGGTAGGCTCTCGGCGCGCACGACGCGGGACCGATATCGCTCGGGAAGGACGGCCTCGAGCTGCTCCCACTCGCCCGCCGACAACCCGTCCGAGAAGGCGTGCGTGTGCGAGATGTCAACGGCGATGGTTTGCGGGTCGCGCTCCTCGATCACCTTGCGCAGCAGATCCCACTGTGCTTGTCCCACCAGCTCGGGGCGCCGACCGATCGAGGGATCGATCGCCTCGCGCGCGTGATAGGCTTCGTACAGGCCGCCCTGTGACGTGCCGCCGAGCGCGAGGCGCTCCACTCCGCGGTCCGGCCCGCGGTCGAAGAAGACGTAGATCGTGCGTCGCCGCGCGAAGAACGAGGTGGCCGAGACGAGCGACCAGAACACCGGGTCCTCGTTGTACTCGCGCATCGGGACGACCCACATCGCGATCTTATCCTGGCGCATCAGGCGCGGCAACACCGAATCGAGTCGATAGCGCAACCACTCCTGCTGGACCGCGGCCTGCTCGCGCAGCGTGCCGAGCGGGCGGGTGGGTGACGCGGTGAGGCGGGGCGGGCCCGCCGACGGGGGTCCCTGCATGAGGAGGGTCGAGAGTACCAAAGCGGCGAATGTCATGGAGTCGAGATAAGGGAAAAGGTTGGAGTCAGCCCCGCCATATGCCCAGCGCCAGGCTGGCCCAGCCGGCGAGAAAGCACAGCCCGCCGACGGGGGTCACGGCGCCGAACGCGCGCGTGTCGGTGAGCGCGAGCGCGTACAGGGAGCCGGAGAAGATCACCGTTCCGGCAACGAACAGCCATCCGGCTGCCCGCACGGGCGGCGCTGGCCAGCGGGTCACGGCCCACGCCACGAGCAACAGCGCGAGCGCGTGGTACATCTGGTAGCGCGCGCCGGTCTCGAACGCGACCAGCTGGTGGG
>DASQAM010000570.1:0-2851 GCA_035635735.1 Gemmatimonadales bacterium
ACGACCTCGAATTCGGTCGTGCGTTGACCGAACCGTACCTTGAACCGCACGCCCTTTCTGAGCGGCTTGTCGCTCTGGGTTCCGGCACATCCCGGGAGCCACTCGGCCATGCGACTGGGGTCGGTGAGCAGCCCGAAGACCCGCTCGATCGATACGGGGAGGGTCTGAATCACGGTTCGACTGACAGGGTGCATGAAAGGGCTCGACGGTCGCTGGTAGCCTCGCACCACACGGCCGCCGTGTCAACCGGCTAGCGCGTGAGCACCGGGAGATAGGCCTTCCACGGCCCGACGGCTGCGCTGTACTGCTTCGCCATAACGCGCGAGATCTGGGCGATGTGGCCCAGGTCGTGCACGACCCACGACGCGAGCAGCTGGGAGAGCGTCACCTGACCCAGCTCGGGATGTCGGCCGCAGCGCGCCAGCTGCTCCCGGGTCAGATGCCAACCCCGCAGCGTCGCGACACCCTCAGCGCGTGCCTCACCAAATCGATCCACCAGTCGTTCGAGTGACCAGCCCGTGAAGCGCCGGGCCTGCGCGAATCGATCGAATGGCTCGAACGCCTGCGATTCTCCCTTGGTGAGGATGATCTTCGCCCGGGGGATCCAGTCGGTCTCTTCGCCGTGAATCAGGTGGCCCACCACATCCTGCGGGCTCCAGGTGTCGGGACCCTCGTTTGCGCTCGCCCAGGGCGCGGGGAGGCCGGCGAGCAGCGCCCGCAGCGTGACGGGCGTACGTGTGAGGACCGCCAAGCCTTCGTCGAGATCGAATTCCATCACAGGTTCATCCGTTTCAGAAAGGCGATGTATCGCGGCTCATTCCTCACGGGGTCGAAGATCGGGTCGGCCTTCATGTAGGTCAGCCAGCCACGCCGGTCTTCGTACGCGCGGTCGAGCCAGTGGAACACCTGGTCCACATTCCTCAAGCCGAGATGCGCGATGCAGAGCGCGACCGGCGTCACGTACCGGTCGCGCGCGCGGGCTTCGAGCTCGGCCACCATGGCCTCCGCCTCGCGCCGCCGGCCGCTCAGGGCCAGCACGTGGGCCACGCCCGCAGTCGCGTACGACAGGTCGGGTGAGAGGGTGATCGCCTCGCGGAACGCGCGCTCGGCCTCGGCGTAGGCCCCCTGTTGCATCAGTACGAGGCCCATCACCCGATAGGTGTCTTCCGAGGTGGGGTTCATCGCGACGGCGCGCCGCAGATGGTACAGCGCCTGCTCGTAGCGGCGGGTGTAGTAACTGATCCAGCCCACGCCACGCCGCACCGAGAGCGACGACGGGTCGAGCTCGAGCGCCGTCAGCGCTTCCGTCATCGCCTGCTCCGCCTGCCCGTTCACGACCAGCACGTACGCATACCAGTGGTGCGCCGTAGCAAAGCCCGCGTTCAGCTCGAGCGCTCGGGCGTACTCGCGCACCGCTCCCGGCCAATCCCAGTCATGCACGTGCAGCACCCAGGCGAGCGACGTGTGCGCCTCAGGCAGGCTTTGGTCCAGGGCCAGCGCCCTGAGCGCGTATTCGCGCGCCAGCCGGTAGCCCTCGGTGACGGGCACGCTGCGGTAGTCCACCTGGAGCGCATACGCGTCCGAGAGGCCGGAGTACGCCAGCGCGTAGTCGGGATCGTGGTCGATCGCCTGCTTGAAGAAGGAAATCGACTCGAGCACGCCTTCCTGACTGCGCTTGTTCCAGCAGAAGCGGCCCTTCAGGTACAGCGAGTAGGCCTCGAGGTTGTGGGTATAGCGCTGCGGCGTAGGGTCGGCGATGTCCGCCAGGAAGTTGGTGCGCAGCGTGCTGACGATGGTGCGGGCGATTTCGTCTTCGATCGCGAACACGTCGTCCAGCGCACGATCGTAGCGCTCCGACCACAGCGTGCGTCCGTCGGCGGCGGCGGCGAGCTGCGCCGTAATGCGCAGGCGGTCTCCGGACTGCCGCACCGTGCCCTCCAGCACGGCGGAGACGCCGAGTAGCGCGCCGATCGCCCGGATGTCCTGCGGCTTTCCCTTGAGGGCGAACGCGGACGTGCGAGAGGCGATGCGCAGGCCGTCGACCTTGGTGAGCGCGTTGATCAGCTCGTCGCTGATGCCGTCGCTCAAGTATTCGTTCTCCGGATCGGTGCTGGCATTCACGAATGGCAGCACCGCGATGGAGCGCGTCCTGCCGACCAGCGACGGGGCGGCCCCGGGTCGCGTCTCCTCCAGGGCCGCCGTGAACTCGGCGACGCTCGCGAACCGGTCCGCCGGCGCCTTCGCGAGCGCGCGTGCGAGCGCCTGCTCGACCGCCGGCGGCGCGTCGGGACGGCGGGCGCGAAGCGGCGTCGGCGGCTCGCTCAAATGTCTGGCGACGATGGCCCGGGCGCTGTCCCCGGAAAACGGCGGCTCTCCGGCCAGCATCTCGTAGACGACGCAGGCGAGGGCGTACTCGTCGCACCGCCCGTCCAGCTCGCGATCGCCCGCGGCTTGCTCGGGGCTCATGTATTCGGGCGTCCCGATGGCGAGCCCGACCTCGGTGACGTGCTCCCCACCGGCCTGGAAGATGGCGCGCGCGATCCCGAAGTCTGCGAGCACCGCGTGCCCGTCGGCGAGGAGCACGTTCTCGGGCTTCACGTCCCGGTGGACGAATCCCTCGCGGTGCGCGTAGTCGAGCCCCGCGCCCAACTCCCGCGCGATCCTCAGCGCGTCCTTGGGCGCGAACCGCTGCTCGCGCACGAGCCGCTCCCGCAGCGTTTCGCCGCGCACATATGGCATCACATAATAGAGGGATCCGTCCGCCTGACCGGAGTCGATGAGCGGTAGGACATGAGGATGGGTGAGCCGCGCGGCGATCGCGATCTCGCGCAGAAACCGCTCGGCGCCGATC
>DASQAM010000571.1:0-5944 GCA_035635735.1 Gemmatimonadales bacterium
GAACGGTGCTCGACTGGATCGATCAGTACCTGAAGCCCACGCCGACGGGGGCCCGCTGATGGACGAGCCCTTTCTTAAGACGCTGACGCGGACCACCATCGTCGCCGGAGGGTTGGGCATCGTGTTGCTGCTCGTCCTCCCGCGGCACGGCTCGCTCGCCTCCGATTTCGTGGACACGTTCACCGTGGCCTTCTGCTTCACCTTCCTGGGGCACTACGTGGATCGGCTGTTGCTCGCATTGCCCGGGATCCGCGCGGGCGTGGGACCGATGGTGCGCGTTGTCGGCTGGTTCGCCGGGGGCCTGTGGTGCGCCGTGGTCGCGCGCTGGCTGTGGATGCATTTCGGGCGCGATTTGGGGGAGCTCCCGGGGCTGGTATGGGGGGGCGTCCTCCTGGTGGTGCTCGAGCTTGTCGCCAGACGCAGGGAAGCCGCGTAAATGTGTGTAACGCACTCATTGTTTCGTCCAGGTGTTATTCCCCCGCCGCACATCCGGAAAATTCTGCGCCGGATCGATCTCGACCCTCACGACCTCGGCCGGGACTTTGCGCTGGTAGGTGTAGCGGTTCCCCAGGTGCCAGATCTCGACAGGGAGACGCACGTCCTCTGTGGCGCCGCTCGCGTACGTGAGGCGCAAGTCGACGGGCATCGGCAGGGCGCCGAGACTCGAGAGATACAGGAGCGCGCTGGTACCGGTGGAGTCCGTGCGCGCGCGCACCGAGTCCACCGCCAGGTCCACGACGTCGTTCCGGTAGAACCAGCCGCGCCAGAACCATGAAAGGTCCTCTCCGAGCCCGTCCTCCATGGAGCGAAAGAAGTCCGCCGGGGTGGGATGCTTGTACGCCCAGCGCCGGATGTATGCCCGGAATGCGGTGTCGAACCGCACCGTGTCGGCGAGGATGTGCTCGCGCAGCAGATACAGGCCCGTCGCGGGCTTGTTGTACTCCGCCTGGCCCAGGAGCGGCGGCGGCACACGATCCGCCGGGAGCATCGAGGGCACGTCGAAGCCGCTGGCGGCGAAGCGCGCCCACTGGATCGCGTTGCCGCGGTCCCGCGGCACGGTATCGTGGTAGAACACGAGCGTGGAGTAGATGTTGATGAACGTGTTGAACCCCTCGTCCATCCAGGCGTACAACCGCTCGTTCGACCCCACGATCATGGGAAACCACTCGTGGCCCAGCTCGTGCGTCGTCACGCCGAACAGGGCGCGATCCCCGGCACGGTGCCCGCAGAACACGATCATCGGATACTCCATCCCGCCCACCGGACCGGCGACGTTGATCGCGGTCGGGTAGGGGTAGCGGAACCATTTCTCGGAGTAGTGCTTGATCGAGTGCCGGGCGTACTCCGTCGAGCGCGCCCAATCGGGGTTCGCCTCGGGCGGATAGAACGACTGGATCAGGGTCCCGTCGTAGCCGCTGGCATCCCAGACGAAACTGGCGGCGGCCGCCCAAGCCACGTCGCGCACGTTCTTGGCGGTGAAGTGCCAGGTGAGCGTGGACCTCGGGCCTGCGGGTCGAGCGGACGGTTGCCCTACCTCCGCCTTCGCGATGATGGCGACCGTGGTGTCGGACCGGACCGCCCGGGAGAGGCGCGCACGCTGGCCCGCCGTGAGCACCTCCACGGCGTTGGTGAGCGTGCCTGTCGCCGCAACGACGAAGCTCCTCGGCACGGTGATGGACACGTCGAAATCGCCGTACTCGAGGTAGAACTCGCCCTGGCCGAGGTATTGCTCGGTGTTCCAACCGCGCACGTCGTCGTACACCGCGACCCGCGGGTACCACTGCGCCACTTCGTACAGCCAGCCACCGGGGAACTGCTCCCGCCCCATGCGGTCGGACCCGTGCTCCGGCACTTCGAAGCGGTAGGCCAGCTCGAGCTCCGTGCGCTCGCCGGGCGGGAGCGGTCGGTCGAGGTCGACGCGCAGCATCGTGCCGTTGTCCGTGGTCGCGAGGGGGATGCGTCCGGATGCCTGCCCCAGCCGCCGGACGGCGCGCACGTATTGGATGGTATAGCCGCCTTCGAACCCCCGGCCCGCGAACCGGGCGTCGGTCGGGTTCAGGAAGGCGCCACGGCTGTTCGCCTTGTAAATGTTCTGGTCCAGCTGCAGCCAGAGGTAGCGCAGCGTGTCGGGGGAGTTGTTAGCGTAGCGCAGCGTCTCCGAGCCGGCCAGCGTATGCGTCGCGGTGTCGAGCGACGCGCGAATCGTGTAGTCGGCGCGCTGCTGCCAGTATCGCGGTCCCGGCGTGCCCGCGCCCTCGCGGATCAGGTTGGGCGTGGGGAGTGTGAGCCGTCGGAACGGCGACGTGTCGCCCACCTGCGGAGGGAGCGGCGGGAGCGGGGCGGTGGCGGGGGGGGGCTGCTGTAGCGCGACGAGCGCGAGGACGAATCCGAGCATCGACATCTCCTCAGGGCTGGGAAGGGCTAAGCCTGGCTTCCTGCATATACCCTCCGGCCACGCCCGCGACCACCATCGTCAGCCCGAGCCAGCCCGGGAGGGACAGGTGCTGATGGAACAACAGCAACGCGAGTACGGTGCCCACCACCGGTTCGATCGTCGCGGCGACCGCCGCCGGCGCCGCCTCGATGCGTTTCACGGCCGAGAAAAAGAACAGATTCGCTGCCAGGACTGACCCGGCCGTGAGGGCGACCAGACCGCGCCACGCGGCGAGCGACGGCGGAGGCGTCGGCGCGCGACCGGCCAGCGTGAGCACGATGCCGAGGATCACCACGCCGCCGATCGCCTCGAGGAACAGCACGCGGACAGCGCCGTAGCGCGGCACGGCGAAGCGCGCCATGAGCGTCGTCAAGGCATAGCTCACGGCGGAGAGCAATCCACCGGCGATGCCCGCCCCGAGGCCGAGTCGCGCCGCCTCGGCTCCGGCGTTGCTGCCGCCGGTGACCGTGAGAGCGACACCCGCCATGACCAGAAGCGACAGCAGCAACCGGACCGGTGTGAGTGCTTCCTTCAGGATCAAGCGGGCGAGTATGGCCACGATCACCGGCGCCGTGTAGAGCATCGCCGCGGCGCCCGCCACGCCCGCGCCCGCGATGGCGAACTGGTAGGCGACTTCGAACAGCGCGACCAGCGCGCCGCCGCCCAGGCCCACGAGCAGCCAGCCGGCCCGATCCACGCGGAACAGCTCGCGGTAGAACAGGAGTCCCCACGCCGCGAGGCAGACCGTGCCGAGGAGCACGCGCCAGAAGCCGATGCTGGTCGCGGGCATGAGCGCGTATAGCCCGGTTGAAAGTGGTCCGGTGGTTCCCCAGGTGGCGCCAGCCGCGAGTGCGAACAGGTAGCCCGTGAGGCGGCTCGTCCGCCCGCTTGTGTGCGGAGTGGTGGCGGTCATGGGCCGAAGGATAGAAGCCCCCGGCTGGGTCTGGCTAGTGTGGTTGGACGGCCGCGCGGATCGCCTTCGACACCGCGTCTACGTCTCCCGGCCGACCCCACCACTCGAGCGCGAAGCGACCGAAGGCCATTACGGCGAGCAGACCGCCCAGCAGGGCGAGCGCAATTCGGAAGGCGGGGGATTGCGGCTGGAGCTGAGTGGGGACGAGCGCGATCACCAAACAGACGATCGCCGGCGCGAGCCAGATCGGCAGCAAGGCGCGGGCGAACAACGTCATCCGAAAGCGACCGTCCAGCACCGTCTTGCCGTCGCGCTCGTGGAATCGCCCGACGAAGGTGGGCCGGAAAATCGCCCGGTACTTGGCGGCGTCGCGATAATAGAGTACGACGCGCTCGCCCCGGATCCAGCCGTCCAGGCCGGCCGTGTTCCACGGTCGTCCATCGATGGCGGCCTCGAGTCGCGCCCGGGCCTCGGCGGCCGAGCCGCTGCAGGGGAACGTCACCGGCTTCATGACAGGAGCTCTCCCCGCAGCACGGTGACGGCTTGCCCGCCCAGCATCACCCGGTCCCCGGCGAGCCGCACGCGGACCACGCCGCCGCGAGGCGAGGCCTGATAGCCGGTCAGCGCCGCCTGATTGAGGCGCTCACTCCAGTAGGGCGCCAGCGCGCAATGGGCGGACCCGGTCACCGGATCTTCCGGCACGCCGCTCTGGGGTGCGAAGAAGCGCGACACAAAGTCGAAGCCGGGTGTCGCGGCCCGGCTCGTCACGATAATTCCCCGTGCATCCACCCGCTCGAGCGCCGCGAGATCCGGCTTGAGTCCGCGCACCACGTCTTCGGAATCGACCTCGACGAGGTAGTCGAACTTGGATCGGCCGATCCAGCGGGTTCCCACGCGGAGCGCGGCGGCGAGGCCGGGTGGCGCCGCCGCGGGGGCGGGTGGCGTGGCGGGAAAATCGAGCTCGATCCAGCCGCCTGCGTGCTCGGCCGTGAGCAAGCCGCTCTGCGTGTGGAACCGGGCCTGCTGATCGGCGGCGAGGTGGCCTTCTTCCCACAGCACGTGCGCGCTCGCGAGGGTCGCGTGACCGCACAGCGCCATCTCGACCGTGGGGGTGAACCAGCGGAGCCGGTACCCCTCGTTTTCGGGATGAAGGAAGGCCGTCTCGGCGAGGTTCATCTCTGACGCCACGTCCTGCATCCAGCGCTCGTCGCGCGGCGCGGGCAGGACGCACACGCCTGCGGGGTTGCCACTGAAGGGGCGGCTCGCGAACGCGTCCACCTGCACGATTCTCAGGCCCATGCTCTTAAGGTAGCGTCGGTGCTGCGCGGGTGGCGAGGGCGCGTCGTCACCTATCCGACGGACAGGTCGACGGGTAGGCTTCCTCGACGAACGCGCCCACGAAGCAGCGCTCGTATCGCTTCGGAGCCCGCGGCACAATCGCCGTCTCCATCCAATCGGCAACCTCAAGGCACAGAAACGTTCGCCCTCCGGGGGGGGACCACGGAGGCGAAATCGCGACGGCGCCGGCCGAGTGGTCGTGCCAGGCGGCGAATCCAAGCTGCGCGGCCAGCAGAATGAGCGCGCTGCCAAGGAACCACTCGAGTCGCGACCGCATCGACGACTCAGGATCCGTGAGGGGGGCAGCGAAGCGTCTGAAAACGGGTTTCCTGGTCGTGCAGCAAGTGGCGCGCGCGCGCTCGCGCGAAGTTCCAGTTGCGCCAATCGTCGCGCTCGAGCCTCTCGAGCTGCTCGCGGAGTCCCGCTGCGACGGTGCACTGCGCGCGCTCCTCCAGACGGGGCAGTGCTTCCAACAACTGCGGGACTGCGTCGGCACTCAGCGAGGCGGCGTACCAGCCATCGAACGGTCGTTCGGCAGGAGGGCGCGCGAGGTTGGTTCGCACGATGAAGGCATCGGGATTGAGCAGGTGCAGGCCACCCAGGACCACGAACCCCTGGATCAGCGCGCCAAAGGCGAAACGCCGCCGCTGCCCGCGCAGGGTGGTCCACGCGAACCAGGCGAAGACGCCCGCGAGATAGAGCATGAAGGCCGTCGAGTAGACCCGGATCTCCGATAGTCCGAACGCGCCGACGTAGAGGCGCATGCGCGCAAGCGCGGACGCCATCACCACGGCGAGCAAGAGGAGCAGCAGGATTGCGAGCTGCCGGAACGTCCGCTGGTGCCCGGGCGACTCCTTCCGCACGACCCAATCCGCGCCGGCCAGTAGGGGGAGTACCAGCCCGCTCGCAGTCACGAGCTCGAAGAAGCCCCGCCGGGCGTACTCCGCGTACGTGAGACCCGTCGCGGCGGCGATCAGCTCCGCGCCTCCGAACAGATAGCGCAGCTGGATGACGACGAAGACGAGAAACAGCACATCGACGAGGCCGAGCGCCGTCGCGACTGGAACGATGCCGAGCGACAGCGTCGAGTCGCCTCCTGTCAGCGGGTGCGATGGAGCCGCGCGAAGCAGCGCGCCCCGCAGATACCCGGCGGTGAGGGCGGCGAAAATCCCGAACAGCGCGATGTGCCCCAGCACGGCGCCGAAGTCGATCGCGAACAGGTCGGCGACGACGTGCTGGAACACCGCGTCCGCCGAGCT
>DASQAM010000572.1:0-1807 GCA_035635735.1 Gemmatimonadales bacterium
GCATCTCCGATCAAGAACACCTTGCGCCGACTCAGCGCCGGCGTAAGCACCAGGCGTCGAAGCAACAGCCGGACTGCGGCGATCCCATGGCTCGCCAACCCTGAGGGCGGCTCGTACAGCGGCTGCTGACGCCGCGCCGCGATCTCTTCCCCCAACGCCTCCTCAACCAGGTCCACCTGCTTGTCCGCATCGCCCTTCTTGGACAGCTCGAGCGGCACGAACCAGTGCACGTCCGGGTGGGACAGGTTGAGGACCAGCTTGCATTGCTGGCACTCGCCACACCCTTCCCCGGCCTTTTCCCCGGCTCGTTCACACACGAGCACCTGCGCGAGCCAGAGCCCTAGGCGTTGCTTCCCGATACCCGCCGGGCCCTCCAACAGGAGCGCCTGCGGCAACCGGCCGGAGGCGATGGCGCCTACCAGCCGGTTTCGGATCCCCTCATGGCCGTACAGGGGGGGGATTGGCATGGCCGGAATCTAGTCTGGGGTGGAAATTGGGGGCGGTCTGCAAAACGCAACACACTATGCAACAAGCTGTTAGCGCTAGTTATTGGGTCTTGTGCTAGTATAACTGTTTATTTCACATCACTGTACAAAGGAAAGTGAGCACACACTCGCGAGATAGTGTCCAATTTCCCTACGTTTTCGGCATCTATTCGGGCTGCGCCGACGCGACAGATGGGGACCCCTATCGTGGCGCCGGCGCAACGTGGTCACCCGTCACCAACCGCGCGGCCGCCCGCAGTTGAGGCGGCTGACCCACGACGACGAGAACGTCGTCGGCAGCGAGCCGGAAATGGGGACCCGGCGTCGCGATCTCGTCCGCACCTCGAGCGACCGCGAGAACCAGTGCGCCAGTCTGGGTACGCAGACCGGTGGCAGCCAGCGTCTTTCCGACGAGCGGCGAGTTCGGGGGGAGCCGCAGGCGCTCCACCGCCATCTGCGGGATGCCGGCCACATCGCCTAGGGTCAGGCGCCCGGCTCCGTCGCCGCCGCGCAGCGCTTCATAATGGGACGAGCGGATCTGATCCACCAGGCGCTCGATGTCGGAGCGGGGGACGTTGTAGTGTGCGAGCACGCGGGCGAAGATCTCGATCGAGGTCTCGAACTCCTCGGGGATCACGACATCGGCGCCGAGCCGGCCGAGCTCGGCGATTTCCGTCACGTAACGGGTGCGCGCGATGATGTGGAGGCGGGCGTTGAGACTCCGCCCCACCCGCACCATGCGGCGAGTCGCCGCGGGGTCGGAGATCGCAACCACTAGCATGCGGGCGCGCTCCGCACCGAGGGCGCGCAGGATCTCTTCGCGGGTGGCATCACCGTAGAAGGCGGGCTCGCCGCGCGCGCGGGCCTGCTGGACGGTCTGGGCGTTGAGCTCGACGATGAGATACGGCGCCCGGATGGATCGCAGGGCGGCCGTAAGGTTGCGCCCATTGAGGCCGTACCCCGCGACGATGACGTGGTCGGTGAGCGGCTGGTCGGCAACCGCGATGCCCGCGGGGCGGAGCCCCGGCAAGAGACGGTCGAGCGGGACCAATCGCTCCAACCCATCGAGCAGCGCCGGGCCGCCCTGCAGCAGAAAGGGTGTGAGGAGCATCGTCAGCACGGCCACCGCGAGAAACGTCTGATACAGGCCCTCCGACAAGAGCCCGGTCCCCCGGCCTTCCCGCGCCAGCACGAAGGAGAACTCGCCGATCTGCGAGACGGCGAGGCCGGCCAGCAGGGCCACACGCCCCGAATACCCCATGACCGCCGGGCCGACTGCCGCGAGCAGGGCCTTCCCACCCATGATCACGGCGACCCCGCCC
>DASQAM010000573.1:0-2675 GCA_035635735.1 Gemmatimonadales bacterium
CGCCGCCGCCCGGCCCTCGCCGCGCAGGCAGTCCAGGTCGCAGGCCGGGTCGGGACGCTCGAGGTTGATGGTCGGGGGAAGCCAGCGCCGCTCCATGGCGAGCGCGCAAATCGCCGCCTCGATC
The DNA here is from genome assembly GCA_035635735.1 of Gemmatimonadales bacterium. GTDB lineage: Bacteria > Gemmatimonadota > Gemmatimonadetes > Gemmatimonadales > GWC2-71-9 > AG41. The sequence continues at coordinate 125 of DASQAM010000573.1, forward strand.
GCGCCGCTCGCGCCGAGTGCGTGACCGTAGTAGCCCTTGGTGCCGCTGACGCTGAGTCGGTAGGCGTGCTCCCCGAAGACCTGCTTGATCGCCGTCGTCTCTGTCGAGTCGTTGAGCGGCGTCGACGACCCGTGGGCGTTGATGTAGCCCACCTCGCCGGGTGCGACGCAGGCGTCGACGAGCGCGAGCTGCATCGCGCGGGCCGCCTGGCGGCCGTCGGGGCGCGGCGCGGTCATGTGGTACGCGTCGTTGGTGAAGGCGTAGCCCGCGAGCTCGGCGTAGATCTTGGCACCCCGGGCGACGGCACGCGCTCGCTCCTCGAGGACCAGCACGGCGGCTCCCTCACCCATTACGAACCCGTCGCGGTCCTCGTCGAACGGGCGCGATGCGTGGGCGGGATCGTCGTTGCGGGTGCTCATCGCGCGGATCACGCTGAACGCCGCGTACGTCATCGGGGCGAGTGGCGCCTCGGCGCCGCCCGCCAGCATCACGTCGGCGCGTCCCTCGCGGATCGTGTGGAACGCGTCTCCCACCGCGATGGTGCCCGAGGCGCAGCTCATCGCGTTCGTGGAGTTCGGGCCTGTGAACCCGAAGTCGATCGCGATATTGCAGCTCGCAGCGCCGGGGAACACGGCGAGCGCGAGCGCCGGGTCGAGCCCCCGAGGGCCCTCCGCCCGAAACCGCTCGACCTGCGACTCGGCGAACGCCACGCCGCCGAGCGCCGATCCCATCATTGCTCCAATCCGGTCGCGGTCTTCATGCGCCGGGTCGAGCTCGGCATCGCGCAGCGCGAACCGCGCGCTCGTCACCGCCAGCTGAGAGAAGCGGTCGAGGCGCTTGGCACGCTTCGCGTCGAGGTGGTCCTGCGGACGGAAATCGGGGATCTCGGCGGCGATGCGGCTCCTGAACGGGGCCGGATCGAAGCGCGTGATCTCCCGGACGGCCGAGGTCCGGGCCACGAGCCCGGCCCATAAGCCGTCGGCTCCCGTGCCGATCGGGGTGACCGCGCCGACCCCGGTGATGACCACCCTGCGTCCACCGTTTTGCACGCTTCGCTCCTCAGTTGGTCCGCGCGCCGAGCCGCGGGTTTACGCGCGCACTTCACGTATGCTCCAGCGCATGCTTTAGTCCCCGCAGCGTGCGGGATGCGATCCCATGGATGAATACCGGCCCGATCACGAGCCGGGCGGCCAACGGACCGATGACCGGCCACGCCGGGCCGACCCAGTCGTGCACGACCGTCACCGCCACGCCGGCCGGCTCTTCCACCAGCCGCCAGACAACGTCCATGTGCTGCGTGATACCCCGCACGTGCCGGTAGCGGATTTCCCGGGCCGGCTCGTCCACGGTCATCTCCGACACCCACCACACAGGATAACGGAGCGCGCCGAACGGCCGCCACGCCGCCATCTCCACGGTGCCACCGCTCGCGTGGCGGTCCAGAAACCTGACCCACCGATAGTGAGACAGGATTTCGGGCCAACGCTCGACGTCTGATGCGATCTGAAACACCCGATCAACCGGCGCTGTGATTGCGATCTGGTCGACGGTGTGCATCACTTCACTGCGGGCCGGCTCCTGGTGACCAGGCGGCCACTATTCGAGCCCCCGGTCGGTACCGCGCCACCGCTCGCACGTCTGCATCCCGCAGCATGTCACGGAACTCCTCGCGTGTATATCCCCGCTTGAGCGACAGCACCGCGTCGTGCCGGCTCACGCCGCTCATCGCGAGGCAGAGCGATGCCGCCCATACACCGGCCATGGCGAGCCGGGAGCGGCGCAGGTCCGCGAGCACCACGACGCGCCGGGCGACGCGGTCGAACGCGGCGATCCAGCGCACGGCGACCGCGCGGGGCAGGTGGTGCAGCACCTGGCTCGCCACGATCACATCCACGGAGCGCAGTCCGAGCGGCAGCCGAGAGCCATCGGCCACGATGGTCGACAGACCCCCGGAGCGAGCCAGGCGCGCGGCCGTCCGGTTCACATCGATGCCCACGGGCGTGAGCTCGATGCCGTGCCGATGCGCGGCCGCCACCGCAGCGCGGGCGATGTCGCCGGAGCCCGAGCCGACGTCGAGCAGCGTCCAGGTCTGTCGTTTGCCGTTTCCCGCTTCCCGTTTCCCGCGCTCCAGAAACGGCTCGAGCTCCCGCACGACCGCCCGCGTCCCTCCGAAGAGCGCGTTCAGGCGCGCGATGTCGCGGAGCTGTCTGCCGACCAGGACGGCATCGGCCTGTGGATCGTCCAGCAGCTCGGTTCCGATCATTGACCTCCGCCGCCGAGGCCGGCGTAGCCACCGCGGTAGTAGAGCAGGGGCCGGCGGTCCGAGACGCTGCCCCCCGTGACCAGCCCGAAGAACACGGTGTGATCCCCGCCCGGTGCTTCCGCCTGTTTTTCGCACTCGATGCTCGCGACGACACCCTCCAGTACCGGAATGCCGTGCTTGGTCTCCCGGTAGCCGATGCCGTCGAACCGGTTCGGGTGGTCCTCCGCGAACCGTCGCGAGACGGCTTCCTGGTCCGACGCGAGCACGTTCAATACGAAGCGTTTCGCG
>DASQAM010000574.1:0-6616 GCA_035635735.1 Gemmatimonadales bacterium
ACCGGGATCCCCTCCGTGATACACACGATCAGCAGGATGCCGGCGTCCGCGGCCTCGAAGATCGCCGAGGCGGCGACCACGGCCGGGACGTAGATCACCGCTGTGTTGGCCTGGGTCTCGCGCACCGCGTCGGCGACGGTATCGAACACCGGGACCACGCCGTCGAACAGCTGTCCGCCTTTGCCGGGGGTGACACCGGCCACCACCTTGGTGCCGTAGCTGATCATCTGTCGCGTGTGGAACGACCCATCGCGACCGGTAATGCCCTGCACCACCAGGCGGGTCTGCTGATCGATGAAGACGCTCACGCGGCTGCCTTCGCCTTGGCGACGGCTTGCTTCACCGCCTCGTCCATATCGGTGAGCGCCGGGAAACCCGCCTGCGTGAGGATCTGGACCGCGAGCTCTTCGTTGGTGCCGGTGAGTCGAATGACGAGCGGCACTTTGAGCGAAAAGGCCCTCGTGGCCTGGACGATGCCGTTGGCCACGTCATCGCACCGGGTGATGCCCCCGAAAATGTTGAACAGGATGGCCCGGACGCTCGCGTCGGCAGTGATGATCTGGAGGGCGCTGACGACCTTCTGCGGGTTCGAGCTCCCCCCGATGTCGAGGAAGTTGGCGGGCTCGCCGCCGTAGTACTTCACGAGATCCATCGTCGCCATCGCGAGCCCGGCCCCGTTCACGCAGCAGCCCACGGTGCCCTCGAGCTTGATGAAGGTGAGCCCGGCCTCCCGTGCCGCCACCTCCGAGGGTGCTTCGGCGCTCGTGTCGCGCAGCGCCGCGATCTCGGGATGGCGGTCGAGCTCGTTGTCGTCGACCACGATCTTCGCGTCGAGGGCGGCGACCGCGCCGTCGCGCGTCGTCACGAGGGGATTGATCTCCGCCAGCGATGCGCCTACGGCGTAGAAGGCCGCATACAGTCGTTGCATGATGTCCGCCGCAGCGCGCGCTTGCGCCATGTCGCGGTACAGCTTCAACGCGAGCCCCAGCGCTTGATGCGCGAGCAGGCCATAGCGCGGGTCCACCGCCAGCCGATGGAGCTTCTCCGGTGTTTTGGCGGCCACCTCCTCGATGTCGATGCCGCCGGCGGCGCTCACTATCAGCACGGGGCGCTGGGACGTTCGGTCGACGATGATGCCCACGTAGCTCTCGGAGGCGATATCGGCCGCGGGCGCCACCAACACCTTGCGCACCGGGAGGCCCTTGATGGTCATGCCCAGGATCTTGGCGGCGTGCGCCGCGGCCTCGTCCGCGTTCGCGGCGAGCTTCACGCCGCCGGCCTTGCCCCGCCCGCCGGCGTGTACCTGGGCTTTGACGACGACACGGCCACCGCCGAGGCGCATGGCGATCGCGCGGGCGTCGTCGGCCGTCGTAGCGACCTCCCCAGGCGGCACCGGGATGCCGTGCCGCCGCAAGATGTCGCGCGCCTGGTATTCGTGGAGATTCACGCTCAGTCCCTCGTGATGGTGGTGCCGGCTTCGCCCTGCAACGCCGCGAGCCCCTGCGCCAGCTCGGCGATGATAGCACGGTGGTCCCGCCCGCCCTCACCCCCAGCCGCGCGGACGAAGTCGGCTGCGGCTTCGACCTTCGGACGCATGCTGCCAGTGCCGAGCTCCTTCCCGGCGAGCAGGTGATCCGCCTGGGCGAGGGTCAGGCGGCGGATCGCTTTTTGTTGCGGCGTACCATAGGCGTGGTAGACGGCGTCTACGTTCGTCAGGATCAGCAGCACGTCGGCCGCGATCTCCCGCCCGAGGATCGCCGCCACGCGGTCCTTGTCGGCCACGGCGTCCAGCCCCTCGAGGCGGAGCGTCGGGTCGTCGTACACGGGCGGCCCACCGCCGCCACAGGCCACCACGATGTGCCCCGCGGCGACGAGGTGGTGAATCATCTCCCGCTCGACCACGGCGCTGGGCCTCGGGCTCGGCGCGAGCCGGCGCCAGCTGCCCCGCTGCTCTTCCTTTACAGGAACGCCCCGCGCCCGGAGTCGTGCCACCCGCACGGGATCGAGCGCGTGGCCGATCGGCTTTGTGGGACTGCGCAGATTCGGGTCGCGCGGATCGCACAGGGTCTGGGTGATCAACGTGACGACCTGGCGTGTGACGCCGGCCCGCGCGAGCGCGTTCTGCAGCGACTGCTGGATCATATAGCCCATCCAGCCGGCGGTCGCGGCGACCAGCACGCCCAGGGGCAGCGGCTCGACCTGGTCGGCCGCGATTTCGTTGCGGGCCAGCTCGTCGCCCACCTGCGGGCCGTTGCCGTGGACCAGCGCGATGTGCCATCCCTGACGCGCCAGGTCCACGATCGGCGCCAGGCTGGCCCGCGTGTGGCGGAACTGATTGGAGATGGTGGGCCGCTCCCCCGGCGGGGACACGGCGTTGCCGCCGAGCGCGACGACGATGGTACCGGGAGGAGCGTTCACGGCGGCGCAACCTAGCGGCGCTCGGGGATGGGAGCAAGCTTGCGGCGCCCCAGGCCGAGCAGCTCCTTCAACTGGCCATACAAGCGGCCGAAGCTCTCCAGGTCGCCGGCGGCGAGGGCCGCGTCGGCCTGCGCGGCGAGCTGTTGCGCCCGTCGCCACCGCGCCGCGAGCGCCGTGTCGGCGGGCGCGCGCGCCTCGCCACCAGGGGAGAGCAGGCTCCGGAGGGCGGCCGCCACGCTCCTGCCCTGGCCGCGGTGCTCCCCCCACGCGAGATACACCGTGTCGATGCCGGTGGGCGGACCCCCGGCGGCCGGCTGGCTGAACAGCGCCTGCTCGAAGAAGAGGGCGCGGGCCACGTTCCAGAGGCGGGGCACGCCGGGCGCCGTCGTGTTGGGGGACCCGACGAGCACTGGCGGCAGGCGCTGGGCCGGTTTGGGGCGCCACACGAACAGCCGAGGTCCGTCGCGCGCCATCGTCGCCGACACCAGTGCGGCGAACGTGCTTCCGGCTTCAAATGCCTGGCCCATCCAGACGCTGGGCGCGTCGGTCGTCCCGTCGGCGCTCGGCGCTACGATCTCGAACGGCTCCCTCGGTCGCGCGCTCCACGCCGCGGTGTCGGTGCGCCAGCGCTCCACGAGCGCCGTCGCCGCGCGGAACGCTCGCACGGGGAACGGGAGCTGCGCGCGCAGGGCCCGCGGCAGGCTGTCGAGTGGTCGGATCAAGGGCGCGAGGAGCTTCCCCCACGCGGCGGCCAGCGAGTCGGCATCGGGGGCGAGGTACAACCGCGTGTCACCGCTGGCGGCGTTCACGGTGCCGAGCAGGCCCGCGCGCAGGTAGCGCAGCGAATCGCCCCCGGCCACGACCACCGGACGGGCCAGTGGAAACCCGTCCCCTTCGAAGTAGCCGTACGCCACCCACCACAGGGCGCTGTCGGCCACCACGGGTACGGCGTCGGCGAACGAGGCGAACGGTGCGAGCCGCCCGAGGCGGTCCGGGACGTCCCGTCGCCACAGGAGCACCAGGCCGTCAGTCTCTCGGCGGGCCAGCGCGGGGCTCTGGAGCGCCCACGCGAGGGCGGTTCGCCGCCACCACCCCGCCAGCGGGATGCCCGCCTGGCGAAGCGCCGGCCAGCTGTCGGGGGTGGCGACCGCGAAATCCGTGAAGCGCGGGCCGAACCAAGTCGTGGAGTCACGCGTCGCGACCGGTGCAAACGCGAGCAGTGTGTCATCCTCCACGGCGGCGACCGGCCGCCCGACGCGGGCCAACGAGCCGCGGTGCACCGCGGCCCAGCCGGGTGGCGGCTGCTGCAGCACGGCGCTGTCGCGGTCGGGCCTGAGCGCCACGACCCAGGTGGCTCTTCCGGCGCCGAAGGAGTGGGGCGACAGGGCCGCCGCCGCGGGCGTTCCCGGCGGGCGGACGAGATCGCGCCGTGTCGCGGCCTTCGCCAGGACCCGCTGAGTGTCCCAGATGGGCACGGCCGTGGTGGCTGCGTCGAGGTCTGGAAATCCCGGCGGCGCGCTGTCCGTAGGCATCGTGACGCCGAACGCGAGCCCTTCGAACCGCCGCAGCTCGCCCGCCAGGGTCGTGTCGCGATCGGTGGCGGCTCTCGCATCGGGCCCAGCGCTCGAGAGCGAGGCCGGAATGACTGTGAATCCCAACAGCCACGCTACGAGCAGCGCACTCCAGGACACGACCAGGAGCATCGGTCTCTCGCGCAGGCCCCACACGAGGCTCACGACTGTGGCCGCGATGCCGACGCCCGCGACCACCGGAGCGGCGGCGAGGCGCACGTCGAGCGTGCGACCCGTGAGAGTCCCGTGCAGTCCCGCGACGGACTCGGCCGGATCGAGCCATGCGCCCCACGTGAGCGTGAGCGCGAGCAAGGCGAGCAATACGCCGAGGTGCGCGCGGGCGTGTGCGTTGGCATAGGGCAGCCAACGACGGAAGCGCAGTGAGCCGATCCCCACGTACAGCAGCGCGACCACGACGCTGGCGGAGCCCACCGCCACCAGCGCGAGCTCCCGCAGCCGTTCAGTCCAGGGCAGCTGTCCCAGGTAGTAGCCGAGGTCCTGGTGGAGGACGGGGTCCGTGACACCGAAGGTCGGCGGGCGTGACGCGAGCGCCGCCGCCATCCACCAGTCTCCCGTGCCAAGTGAGAGGAGGAACCCGAACGCCAGGCCGCAGGCGATCGTGCCGGCGAGCAGCAGCGGTTGCGGGACCGCCTCGACGATCTCCAGGTCGCCGAGCCGGCGAGACAGCTGCATGGAGCCGATGGAGCGATACACGAAGAGGAGATTCGCCGTACCCCAGGCGATCGCCCCGACGAGCAGCAGCCCCGACACCAGCCGGGCGAAGTCGCGGGTCGTGAGATACGCGCTGCCACCGGGCAGGCTCGCCCCCCAGGCCCGCTCGGCCGTCTCCAGGGCGAGCCAGCGCCCGCCCACGAGCACCGCGACCAACAGTCCGACTCCGACGAGCAGTGCCCGGCGGCGGACGACGGGCTTCACGCGCCCGGGCTCTGCGCGGCGAGCCAGCTCTCGACTTCGGTCCGGTAGGAGGCGAGCGCCGACTCGCTGGCTGCTTCGAAGCGGAGCACCAGCACCGGCTGCGTGTTCGACGCGCGCAGCAGTCCCCACCCTTGCGCGAAGGTGATGCGGACGCCGTCGAGGGTGGACACCGAGTATTTGGCGGCGAAGTGCTTGGCGGCGCGCTGCACGATCTCGAATTTGCGGTCGTCGGCGCAATCGACACGCAGCTCCGGGGTGGCGACCGTGACCGGAAGGTCGGCGAGCAGCCGGGAGAGGGGACCTCCTTGGTCCGCCACGTACCGCAGCAAGCGCGCGGCGGCGAACAGCGCGTCGTCGAAGCCGTACCAGTCTCCCCCGAAGAACATGTGCCCGCTCATCTCGCCCGCGAGCGGTGCGCGGGTCTCTTTCATCTTCTGCTTGATGAGGGAGTGGCCGGTCTTCCACATCGTGGGCACGAGGCCCGCCCGCGCGAGCTCGCGCGGCAGCACTTCAGAGCACTTCACGTCGAAGATCACCGCGTGGCCCGGACCCATGCGGCGCGCCAGGTCGCGGCCGAGCAACACGAGTAGTTGATCGCCGAACACGGGGCGACCCCGATCATCTACCGCGCCGATGCGGTCGCCGTCGCCGTCGAAGGCGATCCCCAACTCGCCGCCATCGCGGCGGACGGCAGCCTGCAGGTCGCGCAAGTTCTCCAGCGCCGACGGATCGGGGTGATGATTGGGGAACGTACCGTCGGACTCGCAGAACAGCGGAACGACGTCGGCGCCGAGGCGCTCGAGGGTGTCCACCGCGATGAGGCTCGAGACGCCATTGCCGCAATCCACGACGACCTTGACCTTGCGCGGGAGCGGGCCGTTCCGCTGTACGATGGCATCGCGATAGCGCGGCAACACCGAGCCGTCCTCACTGCGCCCGCCCCCGGGACGACCGGGGGTGCGTCCTTCTTCGATGAGGCGTCGAAGGCCCTGGATGTCGGGACCGGCAACCGCTTCGCCACCGAGCACGATCTTGAAGCCGTTGAACTCTGGCGGATTGTGCGAGCCGGTCACCTGGACGCCGCCGTCCACGTTGAGCACGTGCGTCGCGAAGTAGAGCGCCGGCGTCGGGAGCTCGCCCACGTCCACGCCGTGACCGCCCACGGCTTCGACGCCGGAGAGCAGGCCGTGCGCGAGCGCGGGTCCGGAGGGGCGGTTGTCCCGCCCCACGGCCAGCCGGGGCGCGCGCCCCAGGCGCTCCCACCCGAGCGTCGCGACCGCTTGCCCGATGGCGCGCGCGACCTCCGCCGTGAGCTGGTCGCCCACGGTGCCGCGGATGTCGTACTCACGAAAAATGGCGGTAGGGAGCTTCATGGGGGCTCCCGGCGTCAGCGACCGGTCGACGGCGGCGCGCTGGTCGTGACCGCCGGCATGGGGCGCAACCCGTCGCCGCTCGTTTTCGCGAGGTCGAGCAGGCGGTTCGGGCGAATGCCGAGCACGAGCAAGCCGGCGACCGACACCGCCACCACGGCGCCACCCAGCCGACCGATACGCATGCCCGTGTGGGCCTGCTCGAACGGCTCGGGCTGCATGTACATCGCCATAATCACGGGGAGATAGTAGCCTGCCGAGATCACGCTCGTAAGGACGAGAATCGCCGCGAGCGGGAGCTGCCCCGCCGCCGTCGCGGCG
>DASQAM010000575.1:0-10960 GCA_035635735.1 Gemmatimonadales bacterium
CGCGACCCGCAGGCCGGTGAGCGTGGCGTGGAGATCGGCGAAGCTCGCCCCCACGAGCGGCCCGGTGGTGGAGTACAGCAGTCCCGGAAGCCGGACGAGGTACACCTGCAACGCTACCAGCACGAAGAGCAGGGCGATTAGGACCGCCAGGTGCAGGCGGGCCGATGGCTCCACCGTGACCTGCCGGCGGAACACGATGATGTCCCGGCGCAGCACGTACAGCATGATGGTCGCGAGCAGCGTCAGCGTCGTGACGGCGATGACGAGACCGATCGCACCCGCGATCACCGGCACCGTGAACACGTAGTAGCCCACGTCGCGGCCAAACACGGCGTCCGTCACGCCGAACGGCGTCCGGTGCAGGAACTGGAGCACGCCCAGCCAGCCGCCTGCGGCGCCCAACCCGAACAGCAGCGCCAAGCCGAGCGCCGTCGGCAGGGCCAAGCGGCGCAGCAGCCGGGTCACGTCCACGGCAGCGCCTCCGGAGCTGACCTGGACGACCAGCGGGTTCGGGACGAGGCCGCGCTGGGCGATCCGCAGGTTGACGTAGAGGAACGCGAATACGAGGCCGCCGACCCCCACGCCGAGCACGGCGCCGGCCACGAGCCGCGTCGTGAACACACGCTCGTAACCCAGGGCCTGGAACCAGAGCCATTCGGCGGCGAGCGGGACCAGATTGAAGAGCAGCAGCAAGAGGGCGAACAGGACGACCAGCACGACCAGGCCCAGGCGACGCCGCCGACGAGGTGGCAGACGGGCTACGCTCAGCGGAGCGGTCATGAGGGCAGACTAACTCGGGAGCGGGGTTGCGAGCTGCGCTTGGATGAGCATTAGGCCTTGTCGGACGACACCGTCCACAGGAGCACGTTCGGCGCGTATCGGCGAAACAGCCGCGGCGCGGTGGCGGCCTGCTTGGTCGCAACGATGACCGCGTCGTCCGCTTCCCGCACTCCCACGAGGGCGAGCCGTACGTGGCCGTCCGCCAGCGCCTGGAAGGTGAAGCTGTCATGCGACGGACGGTCCGCATGCGGTTTTGCCCACGCGGGCGGCTTGGCGCCCGAGAACGCGACGACCTGCAGGGGCTGCGCGAGGGTGACGTCAGCGAGAACCTGCCGCTGGTGCCAGGTGCTCGTGCCCGAGCTCGGGTCCTTGGTGTGCCGGTGGTGGCCGGCCTTCGGGTGCGTCGTGTGCGTGCCCGCCTGACCGCAGGCGACGATCACCCCGTCGGCGGTGCTGCTCACCGACGCGACCTGGTACGGCGTGCCGTGCCAGACCCCTACGACGTCAATGTCTCTCGGCATCCGAGAAAGGTAGCAGGGTCACTCGGCCGTGAGGTGCTGCCGCCGGTCAGTCCAGGTGCGCCGATCGGCCAGCACGCGCCGCCCGCCCGCCCCGCGGCGCTCCACCGTCGGGGGCATGCTCTGATAGCGGCGGTCCAGGCCGCTGCGCCGCGAGGGCAGAAGACGGCGTTCGCCCTCCCGGTGGTCGGGAAACCAGTGCGGAGCGTCGGTAGCAACCATCGTGCACCTCTTGAGGGGATAGATAGTCGGTGTGATATACCCGCCGGGCGCGCGCTCGGCCAGGCGGGTCGCGGGCGCCGAGGTTAGGAGGGCTCGAGCCAGCCCCTCGCGCGTGCCAGCCGATCGGCGCCGCAGGACCGGGCGGCGGCGACCCGCCTGATGCGCGTACAGGGGGTCGGCACGGGCAGTTAGTCCTGCGGCAAACATTCCGGCAAAGCACCTACGATCACAGCAGGCACCGCCAGTTAGCGCCGGGCAGCGGATGACCAATCCGCGACCGAGGCGGAGGTCACTCGGCCGACCCGTTGAGTTAACGCGCAGTCTGAGATTATTTGAACGGATGAAGAACGTCGCCATGCTGGGTGCCGCGCTGCTCATCAGCTACTTCGGGTCGGGCCCGCTCAGCTTGGATGCCGGAGGCCCTCGGTCGCGTAGACCGCCAGCGTAGCGACTCGTCGCACCGCAATCGCAGTTCGTCGCACCAAGATCGCGTTTCGTCGCAATCCGAGCGCGCGATGGCCGCTCGTCTTGCAGCGGTCGTATTATTCACCCCGTGACGCTCACCGCCTCCGCTCCCGCGACATCCGGTCATCGGGGGCGATCGACGTACCCGCCGCTGTGGGTGATCCTCGCCGTTTGGACGGCGTGGGGCTTGTTGCTGTCCACTCAGGTGGCCGTCTACTCGCGCCTCGGTGGAAAGCCCCTGCCGTTTCTGACGGCGTTTCGACTCAACATGCCGGGCTCCCTGATCTGGGCGCCGTTCACCCCCCTCATCATCTGGCTGGGTCGCCGGTTCGCGCCGTTCGAGGGGCGGCGCTGGCCGCTCGGCATCGCCGTGAACGTGCTCGCGAGCATGGTAGCGGTGTTTCTGGAAGTGTTGGTGCTGACGGTGAATCAGCGCTGGATACGGGAGCCGATGCCGAATGCGGAGCCGGTGCTGGTCGCGGCGGTGCGCTCCTTCGTGTGGTGGTTCCCGTCGGACGCGCTGCTGTATTGGGCGATCCTCGCGATCGATTACGGTGTCCGGCACTACGGCAAGCTGCGCGAGCGCGAGCTGCGCGCGTCACAGCTCGAAGCGCAGCTCTCCGAAGCGCGGCTGCAGGCGCTCAAGACGCAGCTGCAGCCGCACTTCCTGTTCAATGCGTTGCACACCGTGGGACAGCTGGTGCGCACCGGCCAGCACGGCACCGCGGTGGAGGTCGTCGGGGGACTCGGTGATTTGCTGCGGCGCGTGCTGGACGGAACGTCCACCCAGGAGGTGCCGCTGAAGCAGGAGCTCGAGTTCGTCCGGAGCTATCTCGACATCGAGCAGATTCGATTCCGCCACCGGCTCCGCGTGGTCGTCGATGCCGCCCCCGAAACGTTGGACGCGCGGGTGCCCCACCTCATTCTGCAGCCGCTGGTGGAGAACGCGATCCATCACGGGATCGCGCCGCGGGCCACCGGTGGCTCTCTCGTCATTTCCGCCCGGCGCATCGACGGCGATCTCCACCTCACCGTGCGTGACGACGGCTCCGGGCTCGCCGAACGCGGCGCTGAGGCGACGCGTGGGGCGGGGGTGGGGGTCGGGCTCGCCAATACCAGTGCCCGCCTGCGCCAACTGTACGGCCCGGCCGCCTCGTTCGAGGTGGTGAACGTCGCGGACGGCGGGGTGGCGGCGCGCGTCGTGCTGCCGTTTCAGCTGGCCGCCGTCGACTGGCAGGGAGCGCGGGAAGGCGTCGGATGAAGGCGATTCGCACGCTGATCGTGGACGACGAACCCGCGGCACGCGACGGGATCCGCCAGCTGCTCTCGGGCGATCCGGACATCCTGGTCGCCGGGGAGTGCGCCGACGGCCTCGAGGCGACCGCCGCCATCCGAGCGACGGCCCCCGATCTCGTGTTCCTCGACGTGCAGATGCCCGAGCTCGACGGTTTCGGGGTGTTGCGTGAGGTGGGCGTGGAGAGCCCACCGGCGTTCGTGTTCGTCACGGCGTACGATCAGTATGCGCTGCGGGCGTTCGAGGTGCACGCGATCGACTATCTGCTCAAGCCCTTCACCGACGAACGGTTCCGCGAATCGCTGCAGCGCGCCAAACAGCAAGTCCGCCAGGGCGAATTGGTGGGGCTCTCCCGCAAGCTGGCCGCGCTGCTCGACAGCTATGGGGCGGGGGCGCGCCCGCAATATCTGGAGCGACTGGTCGTCAAGTCCGGGGGCAAGGTCACCTTGCTGCGCGTCGCGGACATCGAGTGGATCGACTCGGAAGGCGACTATGTGCGGATTCACGTGGGCAAGGCGTGGCACCTGCTGCGGGAGACCATGAAGAACCTGGAGACGCAGCTCGACCCGGAGCGGTTCGTGCGCATTCACCGATCGACCATCGTGAACCTCGAGCGGATCAAGGAGCTGCAACCGTTCTTTCGGGGAGAGTACGTGGTCGTGCTCCAGAGCGGGATCACGCTCAAGCTGTCGCGCGGCTACCGCGACCATCTCGAGGCACGACTCGGCCGGGCCATCTGAGCGGGACTGATTCGTCGTCGCGCGGGCTGATCCCGGCGCGCCCGGCCCGCGACTCGTCGCATAACGCTTCCCCGGCGTTCCCCACACCGTTAGACTGGCGGCGCGTCCCCCCCATGGACGCGTGTCCTCGGTTGTGCGCGGCGTGAGACGGCCACTCCGCCCGACCGACCAACCCGGTGCCGTACGGCCGGGTTGGCTTTTTTCGTCCTCCTCGTCGCGCCGCGCGGCCCGCCGGTCGCGCGTCTCCCGCCATTCGTCGCAAATCCCTAGCAGCGTCCTGCCACGGTCCGTAGCGTCCAAAGGCTGCGGTAGCCGTTCCCATCCTTCAACGCGGGAGGGCATATGACCCTTTCGGTTCGACATCTCTTCGCGACGGTCGCGCTCGTGGTCCTGGTTACGGCCAGCGCGCGCGCCCAGGAGCCGCTCACGATCAGCGGGAGTGTGACGAGCGACGCCGGGCTCACCCTGGGACAGGTGGAAGTCGCCATCCCGACCATGGGCCTCGGCGCGCTCAGCCGGGACGACGGTCGCTACGTGATCGTCGTGCCGGGCGCGCGCGTGTCCGGACAGGCCGTCACCCTGGTGGCACGCCGCCTCGGCTACAAGGCGCAGAGCGCCCAGATCACACTCGCGCCCGGCGCCGTGACGCACGACTTCGCGCTCGCCGCGAACCCGCTGCAGCTCGGCGAGGTCGTGGTGACCGGTGCCGGCACCGCCACCGAGGTCGAGAAGCTCGGCAATGTGCGGCACGCCGTGAGTGCGGACCTGATCGCGCGCAGCAATGAATGGAACATGGTCGAGGCGTTGGCGGCGAAGGCTCCGAACGTCGACGTGACCGCCTCGAGCGGCGAGCCCGGCTCCGGCTCGTACATCCAGATCCGCGGCCAGCGCACCGTGGGTCTGCCGAATTCCGGCAGCGCCCAACCGCTGTTCGTGGTGGACGGCCAGCCGATCGACAACACGAGCTTCTCGACCACCGACTTCAATCCGACCGACGGCCTGAACTCGGGCGCGATCGAAGGCACGACGCAGACCAACCGCGCGGGGGACGTCAACCCCGCCGACATCGAGTCGGTCGAGATCCTGCCCGGCGCCGCGGCCGCCGCGATCTATGGCTCACGCGCAGGCCAGGGCGTCGTGCTGATCACGACCAAGCACGGCAAACCCGGTCCCACCCACTACTCGCTGCGCAGCTCGGTCTCCGCGGACAACATCAACAACACCTATCCGCTGCAGACGATGTGGGGTCAGGGGCTGGGCGGGGCGCCCCCGGGCAACTGCGACCGCTCGACGGGCGTCGGCAATTTCGCTTGCCGGACCAGCTGGGGGCCGAGGGTCTCCGGCGCGACCTACGACCACGCCGACGAGGCCTTCACCACCGGCTACACGTCCGATAACAATCTGACGGTGTCGGGTGGCAACGACCGGACGACGTTCTACCTCTCCGGCTCGTACCTGCGCGATCGCGGGATTTTTGTCGGCCCGAACAACCTGAACGAGCGCTCGACGGTGCGGTTCAACGGATCGCACCGCATGACCGACAACCTCAAGCTCGGCGCCAACATCTCGTACGTCGACGTGCGGGCACACTACCTGCAGCGCGGCAACAACACCAACGGCCTGCTGCTCGACCTGTTGCGCTCCCCCCCCGACTGGAACAACCTGCCGTACCTCGCCGCGAACGGCCAGCATCAGAGCTTCCGGTTCCAGCACCCGCAGATCGGGGACGACAACCTGAGCCGCGGATGGTCGAATCCGTTTTATACGCTCAGCGTGCCTGAGAATACCTCCCAGGTCGGCCGTGTCTTCGGCAACGTGACCGCCGAGTTTCTGCCGGCGCCGTGGATCAAGTTCAATTACACGCTGGGGGCGGACTACTCGAACGACGAGCGGCTGGAAGGCTCGCCCCAACCGACCACGCCGCCGACCGTCGGCGGTCGGGTGACGGAGGGCAAGCTGATCAACTACCAGATCGACCACAATCTGACGGCGACGCTCCAGCACACCTTCAGCTCCGATTTCGGCGGTACGCTCACGCTCGGTCAAAACCTCAACAGCCGCAACGTGCGCCAGCTGGCCAACGTGGGGCGGACGTTGATCGCGCCGCTGCCGTACAAGCTCAGCAACACCGTGACGCGCGACGTGCCGATCGACGCGGAGACCGTGATTCACGACGCGTCCTATTTCGGTCAGGTGACGCTCGACTTTCGCGATCAGCTGCACATGACGGGTGCCTTGCGCAACGACGGCTCCTCGACGTTCGACCAGAATCACCTGCGCAGCTGGTTCCCCAAGGCGAGCCTCGCGTGGGAGTTCACGAAGGCCATCGGCGAGCGGCCGATATTGACCTACGGCAAGCTGCGGGCCTCGTACGGCGAGGCGGGGCAGGAGCCCGATCCCTACCTCACGTCGTCCGTGTTTTCCGGGATTACCGTGCTCGGCGGATACACCCAGGGGATGGGCGCGAATCCCACGCAGTCGGGCTTCGGCGGCCTCGCCTCGAGCATCGTGAAGGGCGCGAACACGCTGCGGCCGGAGCGCACCAAGGAGCTCGAGACGGGATTCGACCTCGGCCTGTTCCGCGACAAGGCGGACCTGGCCTTCACCTATTACATCGCGAAGACGTACGACGTCATCCTGCTGACACCGTTGGCGCCGTCCACGGGCTACGAGCGCGAGGCCCGAAACTCCGCGACGTTCCGCAACCGCGGGTTCGAGACGTCCCTCAACATCCGGCCGGTGCAAACGGCCACCTACAGCTGGGATATCGGGTTGCAGTGGGCCAGCAACCGCAGCCTGGTGGAGGACCTGGGTGGTCCGAAGTTCGTCTACCTCGATCCCAACATCACGTCGCCCCGGGCGGCGGTGATCGCGGGTCAGGAGGTCGGCGTGTTTTACGACGTCGGCCTTGCCCGCTGCGGGTTGAGCCCCGCGGGGATGGGTGCGGTGGTGGCCGGCCATGACCTGGACATCCACGCGCCACGGGATGCCGCACATCCCTGCGGCGGGGCTCCCGTCGGCGCCTATTACATCGACAGCCTGACCGGCTTTCCCGTGCTCGACAACACCCAGCGCGTGATCGGCAATCCCAATCCGCGTTGGACCGGCAGCATCCGCAGCTCGTTCCGCTACCGGAAGCTGCAGCTGTCCGGCCTGCTCGATATCCGGCACGGTGGCCAGATGGATAACGGCACCAAGGCCGCGTTGTACGCATACGGGACGCACAAGGACACCGACGTGCGTGCCGACTGCTCCGGAGCGACGTGCGTCGGCAACGCGCACGTCATCGGACAAGCTGGTTCACCGATCGTCGGTCCAGTCGTCGGTCCCGGCGCCGGCACACCGGTTCCGATCGGCGAGAACTGGTATACCGATATCGGCGGCCTGTTCGGCGGCACCCCGGAGCAATTCATGGAGGACGCCGGGTTCGTGAAGCTGCGCGAGATCAGCGTGGCGTACACGTTCGACGAGCCCTGGGTGCAGCGCACGTTCGGGTTCACCTCCGTCGACGTGCGCGTCGCCGGTCGCAACCTCCACACGTGGACCAACTACACCGGCTACGATCCGGAAACGAATCTCGGTGGGTCGGTCATCGCGACGCGCGGCAGGGACTATTTCAACATGCCACAGACGCGCTCGTTCGTCTTCTCGGTGACCTTGAACCACTAACGCCAAGGAGGGTGACTCTATGCGCAGACTGATGACGCTCAGCCTCGCGACGTCCTTGGCGGTGCTGGGGACGGGCGCATGCAGCAACTTTCTGTCGTCCGACAAGGTACGGCTCGACCCCAACAACCCGAGCCAGGCGACCGCGGATCAGCTCTTCGTTGCGGTCCAGGCCGGGCAATTTGCCCAGCAGGAAGGGATCATCGCGCTGGTCGGCTGCATGTGGCTCCAGCAATGTACCGGCACCAGCAACTTCCTGTCGACGCTCGAGAAGTACAACATCGCGAGCGAGGACACCCCGAGCGCCGCGTTTTCCTCCATTTACGAAGGCGGGGGCCTGGTGGACGTCCGACAGGTCGAGGCCGCGTTGACCGCGAGAGGGGATAAGCAGTACCTCGGCATTGCACAGATCTGGGAGGTGCTGGACATCGCCGTGGCGGCGGACATTTACGGCGATGTCCCCTACCGGGAGGCGGTCAGTAACGCGACCACACCGCACCTCGATCCGCAGGCGCAGGTGTACGCCGATCTCCAGGGGCTGCTGGACCAGGCGATCACCAACCTGGGCGGCACGGGTCCCGGTCCCGGCATATTGGATCTGGTCTATCAGGGGAACACCTCGAAGTGGATCGATGCGGCCAACACCATCAAGGCGCGTCTCTTCATGCACACGGTCGAGACGCCAACGGGTTTCGACGCTGGAGCCCTCAACAACGCGATTACCTACGGGTTGAAGGGGATCAAGTCGCCCGCCAATGACTTGAACTCCGTGCACACGACGAACCCGGGTGAGGACAATCTCTGGTTCCAGTTCTATGCTCGCTCTGGCTTCGGCCAGTACGTGGTGGCGGGCCAGAACCTCGCCGATCTGATGGTCGCTCGGAATGACACGTTCCGGCTGCGGCGGTATTTCGGTCCCGCCAACCCGGGCCCAGGGTACGGCGGGCAGGGTCTCCCGCCCGCCAATACCACCTCGCCGGCCGGAGTCTCTTCGCTGACCGGGCTGCGCAACCGGCCCGACTTCGGCCAACCGATCGTCACCTACGTCGAGAACGAGCTAATTCTGGCGGAGGCGTACTTCCGGCTGGGGCAGACCGCCAACGCGCAGACGCATTTCGACAACGCACGCGCCACTGTGCCCGGACTGGGGGCGAAGACGATCGCCACCGTCAACGACATCATGGAGGAGAAGTACATCGCACTGTACCAGAACATCGAGGTATGGAACGACTATAAGCGGACGTGCTACCCCGCGATCACGGCGTACCCGACGACCACCTTTGGCAACAAGGTGCCCGGTCGGCTGTACTACGGGACCACGGAAGAGAACGTCAACTCCAACATTCCGAACCGCAACGTGCAGAACCAGTCCGGTGGCAACGTGGTGACGCCGCCGCCGGCCAATCCGGGGTTCAGGAACCCGAACGATCCGAACCCGTGCTGACGGGGGGGGGGCGGGTGTTGGAGTGCATGAGGTCTCGACTGCTTCCCTGGTTGCTGGTGTCGGGGGTGCTCTCGGGATGCTACGCGTACGTGCCGCTGGCCGGCGTTGAGCCGTCGGCTGGCGCTCGCGTCGAGGCCGAGCTGACCGTGTTCGGGTCGGACACGCTCGCCCGCTATCTCGGGCCCGGCGTCAACATGCTGCGTGGAGATGTCGTCACGACGGAGAGCTCGGCCTTCGTCTTGTCGGTGACGGCGGTCGAGGATCGCGCCGGGCGCGTCATGTCGTGGAGCAGGGAGCAGGTGCGCGTGCCGCGGGCGGCGATCGGTACACTGCACAAGCGGCGGTTCTCTCTGGGACGCAGTGTGATCCTCGGAGCGGCGCTCCTCGGAGGCTCGCTGGCGACTTGGGAGTTCGTCAGGGGCGGCTTCTCGGTGGGCTCACCTTCTTCCGGTAGCGGCGGCGGGGTGCCGCGCTAGAAGGGGAGGGGGGGTAGCGACATGCGCACCGCGATCCTGCTGACGATCTGTGCGACGGCGGGGTGTTACAACTACATGCCCGTCACCACGCTGGACCCGCGACCGGGGACGTACCTGGCACTGACCCTGACCGATGTGGGGTCCGACTCGCTGACGCGCTCCCTCGGCCCGAACGCTTTCATCGTGCGCGGCCGCTACCTCGGCAGCGACGACCGAGCGTTGCTCGTTTCGGTCGCATCGGTCGAGCTGCGCCAGGGGCCGCAAACCTCCTGGTCCGGCGAAACGGTGCGAATTCCCATGGGCTTCGTCGCGTCGGTCGAGACGCGCCAACTCGCGAAGAGCAGAAGTGTGTTGCTCGCCGGTGCGAGCGTGGTTGGTATCGTGGCGGCCGCTGCGGGGTTCAGTTTGGCCGCTCACGGCAGCGGTAACATCTATGCTCCTCCGGGGCCTCCGACCGCGAAGTGAGTCTCGTTTTCATCAGTACACCCCGACGCTGGAGCGGCGCAGGTCGGTCTCGAGGGTCCACTCGATGTATTGCCCCGGCTGCACGACGATGGTCTCCGTGCTGGCGAGATCGGTGCCGCCGATCGGGTGGCCGAGGAGCTGTAGCTCGCGCCCCTGGCCCAGGAGCCGTCCCGGAAGATAGAAGATCGCGGACGACGAGCCGGTCACCGTTCCCACGCGGGTCTGCTGGCCGTCGTGCAGCACGTACACGACCACGTCGAGGAAATTATGGTTGGTGACGGCGAGCGCGATTTCCCCAGTGGAGGAAGCGGGGGGCGTAGCGGAAGCGCGTGCCGAACCTGCGCGGTGGCGGTTGAAGAAGCAGGCGGCGGTCGCGAGGAGGACACAGAGCCCTGCGACGCTGCGGAGACTGCGCACGCTGCCCATGGCGGAAGTCCCAGGGAGAGGAAGAGACGGCTCGCGGTCCAGAACGTAACGGTCTAGCCGCTCTCGTTCAATCCCAGCGGGGCACGCGCGAGGCGTAGCACGACGGGCGTTACGTCGGTCGGTCCCCGCGCCTGCCAGGGTGTCGAACGCCTCGAAACCGGTCAGCATGAACAGCACGTCGATCTGGGGTGAGTGACACCGGAGGGCGACTTCGTCCGTAGGATCTCATTCACTTAATCGCTAGGATCAGCCATGGCCAAGCCGTTCCTGCAGCTCGCCGCGCTCGGCGTCGCCGGCTTCGCTCTCTGGAAGGTTGCTTCGTTCGTGCTGTTTCCGGTCCTCATGTTGGTCGTGAAGATCGCGCTGATCGTTGCGGTCGTGATGCTCGCGATCTGGTTCTTCAAGAAGAACGACAAGAACAAGGGGGACACGACCGGGGGAGGGCGGAGCGACGCAGCCTAAGT
>DASQAM010000576.1:0-8322 GCA_035635735.1 Gemmatimonadales bacterium
CGCGTGCGCGTCGGCCCGTGGCTCGTATCGACGAGGACCCGCTGACCGGTCTCGGCGTCCTCCATGTCCACCCAGCCGGCATCGGGGAGGTGGCGTTCCCGCGGGTCGTCGATGGTGATGGCGACGACGTCGTGGCGCGCCGCCAGCTGCGCCAGCGGAACCTCCCAGCCCTCGGCCCGAAAATCCGACAGCACGGCCACAATCGCGTGGTGCTTCGGCAGCTTCGCCGCGTAGCTCAGGGCCTCCCCCAGGTTCGTGCCCCGCCCCCGCGGTGTGAACGCCACCAGGTCGCGGATCACGCGCAGCGCGTGCGGCCGACCCTTCGCCGGCCGCACGATCAGCTCGACCTTGTCGGCGAACATCAGTGCGCCCACGCGGTCGTTGTGGCGCGCCGCCGCCAGCGCCAGCACGGCCGCGACCTCCACCGCGAGGCCAGCCTTGGTGTAGGGACGTCCGAACTGGCAGGAGCCCGACTGATCCACCACGAGGAGCAGCGTGTTCTCACGCTCCTCGTGGTATGTCTTCACGAACGGGTGGCCCATCCGTGCCGACACGTTCCAGTCGATCGCGCGGAAGTCGTCTCCCTGCTGGTATTCGCGCACCTCCGCGAACTCGATGCCCTGCCCCCGGAACATCGACCGGTATTCGCCCGTGAAGAGGGAGCTGACCAGGGATCGCGTGCGTAGCTCGATGCCCTTGACCTGCCGGAGCACTTCTGGGGTGACCAGACGCCGGCGGGCGCGGAGCGGGGAGGTCTCGCCACTTCGACGATCCTTGCCTTCGTACTTCACGGCACGCCCACGGCCTCCAGGATCTTTCCGATGACGCGGTCCGAGTCCATGTCCTCGGCCTCCGCCTCGAACGTGAGCAGCACCCGGTGCCGCAGCACGTCGAAAGCCATGGCCTTGACGTCTTCCGGGACGACGAAGGCACGGCCACGCAGGAACGCGTGCGCCCGAGCCGCCTGCGCGAGGTAAATCGACGCGCGCGGACTCGCCCCGAAGGCGATGAGCGGCTTCAGCTCCGGCAGCCCGATCGCCTGCGGCTCGCGAGTCCCCCGGACCACATCCACGATGTAATCCACGACCTTCTGGTCCATGAAGAGCTCCGCGATCGCGCTGCGCGCGGCGAGGATGTCGTCCGCCTCCGCCACGCGCTGCACCTCGATCGGCCGCCCCGACGCCATGCGCGCGACGATTTCCTTTTCGGCGTCGCGCGTCGGGTAGCCCACGCGCACCTTCAACATGAACCGATCGAGCTGAGCCTCAGGGAGCGGGTAGGTTCCTTCCTGCTCGATGGGGTTCTGGGTCGCGAGCACGAGAAACGGCTCGCCCAGAAAGAACGTCTCTCCGCCGATCGTCACCTGCTTCTCCTGCATCGCCTCGAGCAGCGCCGCTTGTACCTTGGCGGGGGCGCGGTTGATCTCGTCCGCGAGCACCAGGTTCGCGAACAGCGGCCCCTTCTTCGGATAGAACTCCTGGGTCTTCTGATCGAACACCATGGTCCCGATCACGTCCGCTGGCAGCAGGTCGGGCGTGAACTGGATCCGGGAGAACGCGATGCGAAGGCATTCGGCCACCGTCTTCACCGCCAGCGTCTTGGCCAGCCCGGGCACGCCTTCGAGCAGGACGTGCCCGCCCGTCAGCAAGCCGATGAGCAGGCGCTCGACCATCAGGTCCTGCGCCACGACCCGCTTTGCCACCTCGCGCGCGATCGTCTGGCTGAGCACCGCGTCGCCGGTCTTCGCCGTCCGAGTGGTCATTTCAGCCCCGCCTCCGCCGCTTTGCGCACCGCCGGCTCCTTGTCCTTGCTGTAGAGTTCCAACAGCCCCCGCGCTTCGGGGCGCGCGATATGCCGTAACCCGTCCACCGCCGCCGCCCGCACCGTTACGCTCCGCCGGTGCATCATGCCCCCCGGCTCGGCGTACCGGGCGAGGACGTCCAG
The DNA here is from genome assembly GCA_035635735.1 of Gemmatimonadales bacterium. Taxonomy (GTDB): domain Bacteria; phylum Gemmatimonadota; class Gemmatimonadetes; order Gemmatimonadales; family GWC2-71-9; genus AG41. The sequence goes on from DASQAM010000576.1 coordinate 1,945, forward strand.
CGCGTCCCGCGCCCCGAGCCGGCCGATCGCCCGCAGCAACTCCGCCTGTACCCCTTCATCGGGCTCCTGCTCCACCCGGCGGATCAGCACGGTGGACGAGGTCGAGTCGCCCGCCGCGGCGACCGCCCGCACCGCCGCCGCGCGGACGGCCACGCTCTCATCCTTGAGCGCCGGCATTGCCGGCCGCGCGATCTCGCGCCCGCCCGCCTCGGCGAGCCCGAGCAGCGCCGCTTCCCGGACGAATTCCGATGCATGCCGCAACAACGGAATCAACAGCGCCACCGCTTGCGGGCTCCCCGTCAGACCCACGAACTCCGCCGCCGCCGCCACCACCTGGGCATCCGGGTCCGCCAGCTTGCCCTGCAGCGGCTCGAGGGCCCGGTCCGCCGCCTTGCGCACCGCTCCCCGGTACGGGGCCCGCAGGTCCACGGGCGCCGCGATGAACGCGTCCAAGACGAGCCCCATGGACAGCGACGCCAGCGCGGCCACGGCCGTCACGACCGCCTCGCGCTGCTCGGGGGGCACGCGCGCCTCCCCGAGCCGGTGCACCAAGCGCTCGACCAGGGCAGGCTCGGAGAGCGCGACCGCCGCCTGGTCGATCGCCTGCACGACCTTCGGATCCTTGGCCGTCGGCAGCAGGCGATCGAGCGCCGCGATCGCATCCGCCACGATGGCGACGTCGTGCAACCCCAACAACTTGGGGGCGAGCGCGGCGAGCTTGTCGACCGCCGCGGCCTGCTCCTCGAGCGTGGTGGCGTTCCCGAGCGCGGTCACGGCCCGCTTCACCTCCACATCGACCGGCAACACGTCGGGCCGGAACGCGGCACTGGCGCGTCTCCCGGCCATCAGGCTGTCGGCCGCCGCGGCGGTCGACTGCTCCGTCGTGACGGCGGTCGGGGGACTCGATTCGGCCGACGGCTCCGGGATCGCCGGCGCACCCGACGCCGGCGTCGGCGTGCGCAGACGCTCGAGCCGGGCGGAGGAGCGGCGTCCCAGGGCGAGCGTGATACGCCCGAGTGTCGCGTCATCGGGCGGGACGGTGCCGGTAGCCACCTGGAACAGGGCCAGCACGTGCTCCGGCACCATGCCGGGATTGAGCGTCACCGCCCGCACGCCCCGCGCATACAGCAGGCCGGCGACCTCGGCAATCTGGGCGTTGCGGGGCAGCAGATGCTGGCCATGCCAGTGCAGCCCGGTGACGCCCACCTTCCACTCCACGGTGCCCAGCGCGGCGAGCCCGGGGAGCGCCTCGCCGATCTGCTTCAAGGCCTCAACCACCGCGGGGTGCGTCGGTGGATAGAGCCGCATCAGGCGGAACGTCGTCCCGATGGCGCCGAGGGCGCGCTCGACTCCTGCGGTCTCCGCCGACATGGCTTAGCGCCTGATCCGCTCTCCCCGGTTTTCGAACCGGAACACCCTTTCACGCAGGTTCATGCAGTCGCTCGATGGCCTCGATTTCGTTCGCGGCAAGCCGCCGGTACTTGCCCTCGGCCAGCCTCCCGAGCCGCACCGGGCCGTAGGAGACGCGGTGCAGCCACTCGACCTTGAGTCCCAGCGCCTCAGCGAGCCGCCGGACGATGCGCTGGCGGCCTTCAGCGAGCGTGATCTCGACCTCGATACTGCGCTCTACGGGACGCACGCGAAAGTCCACGACCCGCACCGGCCGGCCGTCGATGGCCGGTGGTCGAGCCAGCGCGGCGCGCACCTCGGCCGCGCCGTGCCCGTGGACCCGCAGCCAATAGGTGCGGGGTACGGCGAAACGCGGGTGCATGAGCCGATGTGCCGCCGCGCCGTCCGTGGTGAAGAGCAGCAGCCCCGAGGTCATGACGTCCAAGCGACCAACGTACGTGAGCCCCGGTACGTTGGGGAGGAGGCCGTAGACGGTCTGTCGCCCCTCTGGATCGCCGCGGCTCACCACATAGCCGACCGGCTTGTTGAGCGCGAGCCAAGTGATGGGCCCCGCGGCCTTCACCGCGCGGCCGTCTACCGTCACGCGCTGCCGCAGCGGATCCACGCTCGTGCCGATCGTGGCCACCGCGCCGTCCACGCGCACGCGACCCGCGCGGATCAGGTCCTCGGCCTTGCGGCGGGACGTCACGCCTGCACGCGCCAGGGCGCGCTGCAGGCGCATCAGCGTCATTCGGGTTCGGCGGGTGCGGGCGGCCGGAGCGCTACCGACAGCTCATCCAGCCGCGGCAGCTCATCCAGGTCCTTGAGGCCGAGGATCTCCAGAAACTGCGGCGTGGTGCCGTACAGCAGCGGCCGGCCCAGCCCCTCCCCTCGGGTCACGATCTCCACCAGCCCGCGCTCGCTCAGCTTCTCGATCACGGCGCCAGAATCCACGCCCCGGATCTCGTCCACCTCGACCCGTCCCACCGGTTGCCGGTAGGCGATGATGGCCAGCGTCTCGAGCGCTGCCGGGCTGAGCCGGCGCGGCCGCAGCGCGAACTGCGCGCGATCGATCGCCTCCGCATACTCCCGCCGCGTCAGGAACTGCCACCCCTGCGCGATCTCGACCAGCTCGACCCCGTGATCGCCCGTCGCGAACGCGTCCCGGAGCTCAGACAAGGCGCCGCGCACCGCCGCCGCGCCCGCCTGCGGATCGAGGGTCACAAGCTCCTCGACCGTGAGCGGTCGCGCCGAGGCGAACAGCGCCGCTTCAAGGAGCTGCGTGAGGGGATTCACGGCGGATTTGAATCGGGGCGAACGGCCCCTCCTGGTGAACGTGCAGCGAGCCGCCCTTGGCGAGCTCCAGCAGGGCGATAAACGCGGACAGGACGTCCACGATCGTAGCACGCGCCCCCACGACGTCGCCCCACCCGAACGCCGCGCGCTCGGCGAGGAGCGCCTCAATGCGCTCGGTCGCGCCCTCCACATCGAGCGGCCGCGGTACCACGCGGTGCAGCACCGGCTCGGGAATGAGCGCGATCACCCGCTCCGCAGCGGCCAGCACATCGTTCAAGTCGATCACGAGCGGCGTGGGCGGCGCGGCGGGCGGCTCGGGCGAGAAGCCCCGTCCGAACTGCTCGGCCCGGCGCGCCGCAGCCGCGCCCAGCCACTCCACCAGCTCGCGGATCTGCTGATACTCGAGCAGCCGACGGACCAGCTCGGCGCGCGGATCTTCCCATTCGTCATCACCCAGGCGCCGTGGCAACAACATCTGCGCCTTGATCCGCAACAGCCGGGCCGCCATCTCGAGGTAATCCGACGCCTGGTTCAATCCCAGCTCGTTGATGACGGCGAGGAACTGATCGGCGATCTTCGCAATCGGGAGGTCAGTGATGTCGACCTCGTCTTCGCCGATCAGGTGCAGCAGCAGATCCAGCGGGCCCGAGAACTGCTCGAGCTCGACGACGAAGCCAGCTTGGTCCTGGGCCGTGGGTGGAAGCGCGGTCATGAGGCCGCTCCGATCCGGAGTCCGCCAACGACGGCGAGGCCCAGGTTCATCAGCTGGTAGGCGGGCCACAGGAAGACGTTGATCACGCCGGGCGCGAGCCAGAGAATCAAAAAGAGCGGCAGCATACCAAGCGTGTAGAACTGGCGGTACTTGAGGCCCCAGCCGGGGGGCAACAGATGATAGAAGACGTGGCTGCCGTCGAGCGGCGGGATCGGAATCAGATTGAAGAACGCGAGCACCAGGTTGAGACGCATCCCTTGGTACGTCATCTCTTGCAGGATCCCGAGACTCCCGCTGAGCGATGGCACGCGCTGACCGATCAATCCGACTGCGCCGAACAAGCCCGTGAAGACCACGAACAAGCCCAAGTTGACGACGATGCCCGCGAGCGACACGATCACATCTCCGCGGACGAATTTGCGGTATTTCCTGGGGTTGACCGGCACCGGTTTCGCGGCCCCGAAAATAAACCCGGCATTGGTCAGCCAGAGGACGACCGGCACCAGCACCGTCATGATAGGATCGATGTGCTTCAGGGGATTGAGCGTCAGCCGCCCGAGCATGTAGGCGGTGTCGTCACCCTGCCGATAGGCAGCTTCGGCGTGAGCGTATTCGTGGGCCACCACCGAGAACAAGAGGACCGGGGCCCAGATGAGGATGTCGAACGAAATAGCTCGGGCTCGGGGGTCGGTGACCGCCTAAGATAACGATCCGGCGGTGGCCCGGTCAACGGCGTAGCGCCTTGACCGACCTGCACTTACCCTCTATCTTCCGCGCCTCACGAGGAGGCCTGGAGTGCCGAGAATCAAGTCCGCGAAGAAGGCGATGCGCCAGGGGCGCGCCCGCCAAATACGTAACCGTGCTCAGAGCTCCGCGCTCCGCACCGCCCTCAAGCGCGTCCGCGCCGCCACGACGGCCGAGCAGGCGGGTGCGGCGTATCGGGTGGCCGCGCGGCTGCTCGATCGCGCCGCCCGAAAGAATCTGATCCATCACAACAACGCAGCACGACACAAGTCCCGACTGGCGGCCGTTGTTCGAAAGCTCTCCAAGTAATTTGGCTTGACGTTTTCGCGTGACGTTTCTTTTCTTTTAGACCGCGTCGAGCTGAACGCCACACTGCCCGCAATACCACTCCGTCGGCAGGTTCATCGTACCGCACTGCTTGCACCGGAGCGTCCGCTCGGCTTCTTCATCGCCCGCCGCTGATGGGTCGGGGACGATCGGCGCAGGCACAGGGTTGGCGGCCCGCTGCGACGGCGGCGCGGCGGCGCGGGGGGGATCGGACGGGATCGTGGGCTGGAACTGGGCGCCGCTGGCGCGTCGCGGCGACGGAGCCGCCCCCGTGTCGTCCTCGGTGACCGACTTGATGAACTCGAGCTCATCCACCTGGGCCGGTTTTTGCGGCGGCTCTGGAGGCATGATGATAAGTGGAGCCGCGGGGCGCTCTGGCGGTGTCGGGGCAGGCGCCGCGGCGGGTCTCGGAGCCGGCCGATTGCGAACCAGCGCGTCCAGCTCCTCGAGCTTCTGGATATCCGCCTCGACCGCCTGCAGGTCCTCGCGCACCGACACCAGCTCCGCAAGCACGTCCTGGTGCACCTGTTCCCATTGCGACTCGTCGTACTCCCCGACCGAATGGCGCAGCTCGGTCTCGGTCAGCTTCTCGGCGGCGAGCGCCTCCTTTTTCTGTAACTCCCCACGCATATAACGCTTTTCCTGGATCGCCAGGCGCGCGCTCTCGGCGTGAGCCTTGAGCTCCTCCATCACCGCGACGAGCCGGGCCTCGTAATCCTCGCGGACACGCGCGCGCACGTTCCCCGGCGTCGCGTCCGCCGAGCTGTTCAGGCGCGCGATCCAGGCTTCGTATTGGCGCCGCTCCTCCAGCAACCGCTGGATGATGGCCGTGCTCTTCGACATTCCCTTCGCCATCTCACTCCCGTCGGAGGCGAGCCGCCGCCTCAGCACTCAGTTCACTGACACGTCCAAGCGTGCGCGCGATCCAGACGATGCGCGCACCGTGTTCGAGACTCTCCATCCGGATCCACGCCGCGTCGAGCGTGGCGCCGACCGTCACTGCCCCATGATTCGCCAGCAGCCAAGCCACGTGCCCTGCGAGATATGGCTCGAGCCGGTCGCCTAACTCCCGCGTCCCGGGCGTCCCGTAGGGCACCAGGGGCACATCCCCACACTGCAGGATAAGCTCAGGCAGGACCAATATATGCAAGTCTTGGCCCGCGACCGCGAAACCGGTCGCCACAGGGGGGTGCGCATGCACTACCGCCCCGACGTCCGGCCGACGCGTCAGGATCCGCAGATGTAAGTCCAATTCACTCGTAGGGTTATGCCGCCCGCGCCGCTTGCGGCCTCGCAGGTCCACCTCGACCATATCCGCAGGCTCCACCAGGGCCTTGATCACTCCGGTCGGCGTCACGAGCACGCGGTCGGGCCCCAGGCGGACCGCCAGGTTGCCGTCCTGCCCGGCCATGAGCCCCCGCTCCGCCAGCTGCCGACAGCACAACGCCATGCGGTCGGCCACCGCGCGCCGCGTCACGAGCCGGCGGGAGCCTCCGCCTGATGGACGACTTTGCCGCCGACGATGGTGAGCGCAGCACGTCCCGTGAGCGCCCGGCCCGCGAACGGCGTGTTGCGGCTTTTCGAGAAGAACCCTGCGGGTTGCACGGTCCAACGCGCGGCGACGTCCAGCACGACGACGTCGGCGGCCGCCTCGGGTTTCAGCGTTCCCCCCGGGAGCCGAAATGCGACGGCGGGTGCGGTGCTCATGCGAAGGATCAGCTCGGGGAGCGTCAGCATTCCTCCCCCTACGAGCTCCGTAAGAGCCACTGCGAACGCGGTCTCCAGCCCGACGATCCCGAATGGCGCGTCGTCGAAGGCGGCTTCCTTGGCGTCGTAGGCATGCGGGGCATGGTCGGAGGCGATGCAGTCGATCACGCCCTCCTTGAGCGCCTGGCGCAGCGCCGCGACGT
>DASQAM010000577.1:0-10246 GCA_035635735.1 Gemmatimonadales bacterium
AAGCTCGAGATCGGCGTGCCGTTTGTGACCGCCGGCGATAAGCCCACGCGACGGGAAGCGCTGACCTACTATCGGAAGGTGGCGGAGCACTTCGAACTCGATGTGCGCCAGTATCACACCGTGTCACGCGCGACGCGCACGGGGGACGGGTTCGAGCTGGTGGCACAGCACCCGGGTAGCACCGAGCCGGAGACGGTGTTGAGCCGACATCTCGTGTTCGCGACCGGCTACTTCGAGTCGCCCAACCCGCTCCGTGTCCCGGGGGAAGATCTCCCGCACGTGTCGCACTTCTTTGTGGAGCCGCACCCCTACTGGCAGCAGCGCGTGGTCGTAGTGGGCGGCGGCAACAGCGCGGTCGAGGCGGCGCTCGAGGTGTGCCGCGTCGGCGCACGCGTTACCCTGGTGCACTTTCTGAGCGAGTTCGACCGGGGAGTGAAACCGTGGATCCTGCCCGACATCATCAACCGCGTGAAAGAGGGCCGGGTCGCCGTTCGGTGGTGCAGCCGCGTGGTCGAGATCAGGGGGGCCGAAGTCGTGGTGCGTCGCGATCCGGACGGTCCGCGGGAGACGATTCCCGCGGATTTCGTCCTGGCCCTCACCGGCTATACGGCGGATCTGTCGCTGCTCCGCTCGGTCGGCGTGGCGGTGGATGAGACCAGCGGCATCCCCCGGCACGCACCGGCAACGATGGAGACGAACGTGCCGGGTGTGTACATCGCCGGCGTACTCGCCTCCGGGTTCGACGCCAACAAAATCTTCATCGAGAACGGGCGCGAGCATGGTGGGCGGATCTGCGACCATATCAAAAGCAAACCCCCCAGAGTTGCCCCTGGGGGGTGATCGCCTGCTCGACATCGTGCGCCCTAGAACCCGATGCGAGCGAGACGCTCAATAGCCGCTGACTTGTCGGGCAAGAACGATGCCTGCCGCGTAATGGCGGTAACTACGGCACATAGCAAATTACGTGACAGCCAAATCTATCGCAAAATGCATGTTTTTGAGCATAACGCAACATGTCGCAACTAATACTGGTTGCCCCAGCAGCCTTCAAGGGCACCTTGGGGCCCCGTCAGGTGGCGGACGCCCTAGCGGCAGGAGCACGCCAGGCGCTGCCCGATGCCACCGTGCTGCAGTGCCCAATTTCCGACGGCGGCGACGGGCTGCTGGACGCCGTGCTTGCACCCGCCGCGTTCCGGGAGCGCCTCAGCGTCACCGGACCCCTGGGCGAGCCCGTCTCAGGCGAGCTCGGGTGGGTGGATCCAGAAACGGCCATCTTCGAAAGTGCGACCGCGTGCGGCATCGCGCTCCTCAAGCCCGAGCAGCTCGACCCGCTGCGCGCCACCACGCGCGGCGTGGGCGAGCTTGTCTGGGAAGCGGTCGAACGCGGCGCCAAGACGGTGGTCGTGGGTCTGGGCGGCTCGGCCACGGTGGACGGCGGCACGGGCGCGGCGCGCGGCCTGGGCTGGGAGTTCCTCGACGCCGCGGGAGCGTCGCTCCCTGAAGGAGGCGGCTCGCTGGCGCAGCTGGCGGAGGTCGACGGAGGGTGGGGTATCGCGGCCCGGGTCATCGCGCTTGCCGACGTCACCACGCCGCTCGTTGGCTCGCGAGGCGCGGCGCCCCTGTTCGGGCCGCAGAAAGGGGCCGGGCCCGAGGGAGTGAAGCTCCTCTCGCGGGGCCTCGAGCGCCTGGCCGAGCTGATGGCTCGGCATGGCCGTCGCGACCTCGCCACACTGCCCGGGGGTGGTGCCGCCGGCGGTCTCGGCGCGGGTCTCGTGTGCTTCGCCAGGGCCGAGCTCGCCGGTGGAGCAGAGTGGGTCCTGGCGCGGGTGGGGTTCGACGCGGCACTCGCCAAGGCCCAGCTCGTGATCACCGGCGAGGGGACGTTCGACAAGACGTCGCTCGTCGGGAAGGCGTCGGGCGAGGTGGTGCGGCGCGCCCAGGCGGCGAACACACGGGTCGCCGTCGTGGCGGGCAAGGTCGAAGGGCTGGTCGGCCTGCATGCGCTGGACGGTGAAGGTCGCGTGCTCGACGCCGCCGGTATCTCGGCCCTCGCGGAGCGAGCCGTGCGCGAAGCGTTCGGGTTGCCGGCTGCCTAGCGGCCCGTCTATCTTCCGGCCCTTATGTCCCCAGTCGACAACGTCATGGACAAGTTGGTGTCGCTGGCCAAGCGACGCGGCTTCGTGTTCCAGTCCTCGGAGATCTACGGCGGCCTCGGCTCGGTGTGGGACTATGGGCCGCTGGGGGTCGAGCTGAAGAAGAACATCAAGGAGCGCTGGTGGCGCTCGATGGTCCACGACCGCGAGGACATCGAGGGGTTGGATGCGGCGATCCTGATGCATCCCAAGGTGTGGGAAGCGTCGGGTCACGTGTCGGGGTTTACCGATCCGCTGGTGGACTGCAAGCACTGCAAGAACCGGTTTCGGGCGGATGATCCGCGTATCAAGGGCACGCCCGGCGAGCCCACGGCCCAGTGCCCGGTGTGCGGCAGCAAGGGGACGCTCACCGCGCCGCGCATGTTCAACCTCATGTTCAAGACGTTCGTAGGTCCGGTGGAAGAGGCGGCGGCGGTCGTCTATCTCCGCCCAGAGACGGCGCAGGGGATCTACGTCAATTACCTCAACGTGCTGCAGTCATCGCGCCAGAAGATCCCGTTCGGGATCGCGCAGATCGGCAAGGCGTTCCGGAACGAGATCACCCCCGGCAACTTCATTTTTCGGACCCGTGAGTTCGAGCAGATGGAGATGCAGTTCTTCGTGAAGCCCGGTACGGACCTCGAATGGTTCGAGTTCTGGCGTCAGGAGCGGATGAAGTGGCTGGCCGGCCTGGGCGTGCGGCCCGACAAGCTGCGGTTCCACCAGCACACGAAAGACGAGCTGGCCCACTACGCCAAGGATGCCTACGACATCCAGTACGAGTTTCCCTTCGGTTGGCAGGAATTCGAAGGGATCCACAACCGGACGAACTTCGACCTGTCGCGGCACCAGGAGTTCTCGGGGAAGAAACTCGAGTACCTGGATGTCGCGACGAACGAGCGCTTCATCCCGTACGTGGTCGAAACGTCGGCGGGCGCCGACCGCACGACGCTCGTCGTGATGGTGGACGCGTACCACGAGGAAGATGTGGGAGGGGAGAAGCGGGTGGTTTTGCGCCTGCATCCCGCGATCGCCCCGCTGAAAGCCGCCGTGTTCCCGCTGGTGAACAAGGACGGGATGCCCGAACTGGCGCGCCGTATCTTCGACGATCTGCGCAAGCACTACAACACGTTCTACGACGACGGCGGCTCGATCGGTCGCCGCTACCGCCGCCAGGACGAGGCCGGCACGCCGTTCGGCATCACCATCGACGGCCAGTCCACGCAGGACGGCACCGTGACGGTGCGTGACCGGGACACGCTGAAGCAGATTCGCCTCGCCGCCGACCAGCTGGCCGAATACCTCGCGGAGCGCCTGAAGGGTTAATGCGGAATGCGGAATGCGGAGTGCGGAATGCGGAATGGAAGGGCGGACGTCGATTCCGCACTCCGATCGCCGGCTCCACGTCTGCTTGACCTGTTCCGGCGCCGCGCGGCGGTGGTGCAAGGCGTCGTGGAGGTCACGCCGCTCGATGGCTAAGCGCGTCCTGCTCGTCACGCGGGACCTGCTGTTCCGCTCGAAGCTCGGAGGCGTCGTGGCCGCCGCCGGCGCGGAACTGTCCCGGGAGGAGGCCGCCTGCGATCTCGCCGTGTTGGAGCTCGCGGGCCCCGGGGCGACGGACCGGATCGGCGAGCTCGTACGACGCGGGATTCCGGTGCTTGCCTACGGCTCACACGTCCAGGTGGAGTTGCTGCGCGCGGCGCGTGACGCTGGCGCGACGGCGGTCCCGAACTCCCAAGTGGAGGCTCAACTTCGGGACCTGCTGACAAAGTAGGGGCTTACTTCGGTCAGCTTTGCGGAGTCCGGCGCCGCGCCTATCTTTCCGAGCCATGACGCACTCCACCACCGTCGCACTGCCCCCCCAGGACGTGCTCGAGCGGGCGAAGCGGTTCTTCGCGGAGCGGGTACCGAACGCGGCCGCGTTCGCGGAGAAGGAAGGGCCGGGGTTCCTGGTGCTGCGCGGTCAGGGTGGGGAGGAGATCGCGCTGCACGCGTGGGTGGATGCCGCGGGCAAGACTCGGGTGCGCGCCTCCACGCTCTTCTTCGATCAGGCGCTGGATCGTTTCCTTTCGACCCTCCCGCTCGAAGCCACCGTGGAAGTCGCGTGAACGCGGTGGCTGAGCGGTTCGCCGTCCGGGTGATGGTGACCGACGTGTGGGATCAGGTATTTCTCGCTGTCGAGCCCACGACCACGGTTGCGGACTTGAAGCGCCAAGCGCTCACTCAAGCGTTGAAACGGGCACAGGTACGGCCTGAGGACTACGTTGTGAAGTTCCGCGGCGGGCAGGTCCTGGACGAGTCCACGACCCTGGCCGCGTTGGGCGCCGTACCCAACTCGCCGTTCATCATCCTGCCCGCCCGGCGCCACCCCGTGCGCTGATGGTGTCCCGCGCGCTGACGACCTTCACAGTCGGGTTCTTGCTGCTGGATGCCCTGCTGCTGGCCTACAGCGGGTTCGCCCTCGGTCGCCGCATGCTGGTCTTCTGGGCCGCGGTCTGTCTCGTCGCAGCGGTGCTGGTGGTGCTCGGTTGGCGGCGCTACCGTCGCGTGATATCGGACCTGGAGCACGCGCGGCGAGAGATGCGGGCGGAGGTCGAGTCGATCCGGCAGCTGCTGCACGGCAAGCATTTGGACAACTGATGACGCGGTAGTGTCCGTCCCAGTCGTCTTCCATCCTGCGACTCGCCTGCACAACCCGGGGCCCGGCCATCCCGAGCGCCCCGAGCGAATCGACGCGGTCCTAACCGCCCTGCGCGCGCCTGACCTGACGGCGACGGTCGAGTGGGTGGAGGGCCGGCCTGCGACGCGTGATCAGCTGGAGCGCGTCCACCCGCCGGTGTATCTCGACACGCTCGAGCGCCTCGCGCATGGCGGCGGCGGCGCGCTGGATGCCGACACCGTGATGAGCCGGGACAGCTGGGACGCCGCGCTGGCGGCCGCGGGCGTGGCGATCGGCGCGGTGGAGCAGGGGATCGAGCGGGGCTCGGCCTTCGGCGCCACGCGCCCTCCAGGGCACCACGCCCTCGCCGGCCGCGCCATGGGGTTCTGCCTGATCAACAACGTCGTGGTGGCGGCGCGGCAAGCCCAGCAGCGGGGGAAGCCGCGCGTGCTGATCGTGGACTGGGACGTGCACCACGGGAACGGCACCCAGGCGCTGGTCGAGCGCGATCCGTCGATCCGTTACGTCTCCATGCACCAGTATCCCTGGTATCCGGGGACCGGCGCGGAGGACGAGCGTGGCGTCGGCAACGTGTTCAACGTGCCCCGCCCGCCGGGCCTCGCCCGTGAGGTGTACGTGCGGGACCTGCTCGCGGCCGTGGACGCCGCCCTGGTCGGGTGGCGGCCGGACCTGCTCCTGGTCTCGGCGGGGTTCGACTCGCTCGCGGGAGATCCCCTGGGCGGGTTTACGCTCGAGCCCGCCGATGTGGTGCACTGGACGGAGGCGTTTCGCGCGCGCGTCGCGCCGGCGCCGGTGGTCGGTGTGCTGGAAGGCGGGTACCGGCTCGACCTGCTCGCCGCCGGCGCACGGGCTCACGTGCGCGCGCTTGCCTGAGGGTCGCGGCGTCCCGATACTACAGTCGTGACCGCGACTGCCGCGCCACCGGCGTCCAAACGCTGGCCTGCCAGCATCTATCGGCGGCCCGACGGGGGGGTCGAGCGAGGCCTCTCGCCCGCCCGGCTGCGCGAGATCGTGCGCGCCGGTGAGGGCGAGCTGTGGGTGGACGTCGACAGTACCGACCTGCACCAGCATGCCCTACTGGAGAAGGTGTTCGAGTTTCACCCGCTCGCCGTCGAGGACACACTCTCGCCGCGCACCCGCGTCAAGCTGGAAGAGTACGACCGCTACGTCTTCGTGGTGATGGCGGGGGCCGTCGCCAGCATGGTCGTCGTCTCGCTCGTGATCGTGTGGTGGTTGAACCGCCGCAAATGGCTCTGAAGCTCGCCGCCGACGTTCTCACCTTGAAGACCAAGCATCCATTCGTCATCGCCCGCGGCGGCGATGACGACACGCGGGTGGTGTGGGTCCGCCTCACCGATCGGGACGGGGTGGAAGGATGGGGGGAAGCCGACCCGTCCCGCTACTACGGGGAGACAGCCGACACGGTCCTGGCTGCGCTCGAGAAGCTGGAGCCCCATCTTCCCAAGAACCCGTTCGACCTGGAAGCGGCAGAAGCCAGGTTCGCCCAGCTGATCCCGAAGAACGGCGCGGCGCGGGCATCCCTGTCCGCGGCGCTGCACGATCTCGTGGGTAAGCGCCTGAGCCAGCCGGTGTGGCGGCTGTGGGGGCTCGATCCCGCCCGCGCGCCCCGCTCCTCGTTCACCATCGGTCTCGATACCATCGACCGGATGCGCGAGAAGGTGCTCGAGGCGTCCTCCTATCCGGTCCTCAAAATCAAGCTTGGCACCGATCGCGATGAGGCGATCCTGCGCATGATTCGCGACGCGACGGACAAGCCGCTGCGCGTGGACGCGAACGCGGGCTGGACGCGAGAACGGGCGCTCCAGATGCTGCCCGTCCTCAGGGAATACGGGGCGGAGTTCGTGGAGCAGCCGCTGCCGCCCGACGACCTCGAGGGGCTCGCGGCGCTGCAGCGCCGCGGCATCCTGCCGATCGTGGTGGACGAGAGCTGTATCGTGGCGACCGACATCCCGCGGCTCGCTGGGGTCGTCGACGGGATCAACATCAAGCTGGCGAAGTGCGGATCGCTGCGGGAAGCGCTGCGCATGATCGCCACGGCCCGGGCGCACGGCATGCTGGTCATGGTGGGCTGCATGATCGAAACGTCGCTTGGAATCACCGCGGCGGCGCATTTCACGCCGCTCGTGGACGCCGCCGATCTGGACGGCGCGGCGCTGACCGCGAACGACCCGTTCATCGGCGCGACGATCGACGGTGGACAGATTCGACTTCCCATCGAGCCGGGGTTGGGCGTCCGGCGCCGGTCCGGTCGTGCCGGCAACGGTTAGGGGTGCCGCTGGCGACGTGAGTGTAGGGGCGCAGCATGCTGCGCCCCTACCTGGCGACATAGGCAGCCGCAGCGCGCCGCGCTACGCCGAGGTGGTCCTGCCGGTACCGGTTCCCCGCAGCTACACGTATCTGATTCCCGCTGAGCTCGAGGCGCGCGTCGTGCCTGGTGCGCGTGTGGTGGTGCCCGTGCAACGGCGCCAGGTGGTGGGGATCGTGGCGGGGGTGGATGCTGCGCCGCCCGCCTCGACCGTCGCGGTGAAGCCTATCGCGGCCGCGCCGGACGCGGATCCGGCGATAACGGCACCGCTGATCGCGCTCGGCGTGTGGATGAGCCGCTACTACGGCGTGCCCCTCGGGCTGGCGCTGCGGGCGTTGCTCCCCGGGGCCCTGTGGAGCGTGCGCCGGCCGGCCGGGCCTGCGGAGCAGGTGGAGCGCGTGCTCACGCTGATGGAGGCGCTGCCGTCGCTGCTCGAGCGCGAGCGGGCATTCAAGCGCGCGCCCAAGCGTCGCGTGGCATACGAGGCGCTCGAGGCGATCGGCGGCTCGGCGCCGGTCCGGCATCTCGTCGCGCAGCTCGGCTTGTCTCCCGTCGCGCTGAAGGGGCTGGTAACCCAGGGCCTGGCCCGTTATAGCGACGTGCCGCGCGCGCGCGATCCGTTCGCCGGACTGTCGTCTCCGCCGCCCCCCGACCTCACGGCCGACCAGCAGCGCGTCGTCGCCGGGATCTTGGGGACGCCGGTCGAGACGCCAGTGCTGATCCAGGGCGTGACGGGGTCCGGAAAGACGCTGGTCTACCTCGACGTCCTTCGTAGCGTCGTGGCGTCGGGTAACGGTGCCATTCTGCTTGTCCCGGAAATCGCGCTCACGCCCCAGACGGTCGCGCGGGTGCGCGGCGTGTTCGGCGACCAGGTGGCGGTGCTGCACTCGGGGCTGTCGGACGGCGAGCGCGCCGATGCCTGGCGCGCGCTGCGGCGCGGCGAGCGACGCGTGGCTGTGGGGCCCCGCTCCGCGGTGTTCGCTCCGGTCGCGCGGCTCGGGGCGATCGTGGTGGACGAGGAGCACGAGTCGAGCTACAAGCAGGGGACGGCGCCGCGCTACCACGCCCGGGACGTGGCGCTCGAGCGCGCGCGGCTCGAGGGGGCACGGGTGATTCTGGGCAGTGCCACGCCGTCCCTCGAGACGCTGCATCTCGTGGCTGCGGGGAGGGTAGCGTGCTTCGAGCTGCCCGACCGAATCGGCGCGCGACCGCTGCCACCGGTCGAGGTGATCGACCTGCGCAGCGCCGAGCGGGTGCCGGATGCCCGCGGCGTACCGTGGACCGTGGCCCTCGACGAGGCCGTGCGCGGCGCCCTCGGACGGGGCGAGCAGGTGATCCTGCTCTTGAATCGGCGCGGCTTCGCGACCTACCTGCAGTGTCCCGCCTGCGGCGACGTGTGCACCTGTCCCCGCTGCGCCATCGCGCTCACGGTGCACCAGACGCCGGCGGCACTACGGTGCCACTACTGCCGCCACGAGGAGCCGATTCCCACCGTCTGCCGGTTGTGCGGCAAGGAGACCCAGCGGATGCGGGGCTTGGGGACCCAACAGCTCGAGCATTTCGTCGGTCTCCGGTTCCCCGAGGCCCGGATCGCCCGCATGGACCTGGATACAACGAGCACCAAGTGGGCGCACCACCGGGTGCTCGAGCGCATGGCGCAGGGTAAGATCGACATCCTGCTCGGGACCCAGATGATCGCGAAGGGGCTGGACTTCCCGAACGTGACCGTCGTGGGGGTCGTGGACGCGGATACGGGGCTTCATCTCCCCGACTTCCGCGCGGCCGAGCGGACGTTCCAGCTCGTGGCGCAGGTGGCGGGTCGCGCCGGGCGCGGGCCGAAGGGAGGGCGCGTGTACGTCCAGACCCGAGCGCCCGACCATCACGCCATCCGCGCGGCGGCGGTGCACTCGGTGGCGCAGTTCGCGGCCGCGGAGCTGCCGCTGCGGGCCCCGCCCAATCCGGCGTACCCGCCGCACGTCGGGCTGGCACGGTTCGTAGCCTCACATGAGGACGCCGGCCGGGTGCAGCGGACGGCCGAGCGGGTGGCCGAGTGGCTCGTCCGGGCCAATGCCGAGCGGCTTTCCGGTGCGCTCAGCGTGCTCGGACCGGCGCCGTGCCCGATCGAGCGGCTCAAGGGACGCTGGCGCTGGCACGTGCTCGTGAAGGCCGCGGAGCCACGCGCGATCGGTCGCGTCGTGCGCGCGTTGGGTGCGCGTGTGCGCGGCGCGGTGATCGTCGATCGCGACCCGGTCTCACTCCTGTAACGGCCGTTGCGTGACGGGATTCGCCGCGCGTATTATCAGCGTTCCTGTGACCACCCGTCCCCGGTTCCAGTACCGGCCACCCAACTTCGAGGCGCCCCCGCTCAAGGGAGCGCCCGATGCACGCTTCGAGCCCGCGCCCGCCGACGGGGTCCTGCCCGACGGCTTCTTTTCGACCACCAACCTGCCGACCTACGTCAAAGCGGCGGGGGCGTGGTCCCGCCCGCGGCTGCCACGCATGGATTGCGTCATCGTGCGTCAGTCCGCTCGTGATCTGGTGACGACCGAGCCGCGCAAGGTGCGCAAAGCGCAGGCCGTGGCGGTCGGCACCGAAGAGGATGGCAGCCAAGGCATCTTCGTGCACGCCGAGGGCTTTCTCGGCGGCAGCCACAGCGCCAACGAGTTCGGTTTCATGCAGACGGAGGTGTCGCGGGAGCGCCCGGTGGACTACGCTGTCCTGGCACAGCTCCTGGGTGAGGAGAAGCAGCGCGGCGGGAAGATCGTCTGGGTGGTGGGGCCCGCCCTGGTGCACGCGCGAGCGCGCGAAGACATGATCTGGTTCATCAAGAACGGCTACGTGCAAGCGTTCCTCGGCGGGAACGCCGTCGCGGTGCACGATCTCGAGGCGGCGATCTTCGGGACGACGCTCGGCATGACGAGCTCGGGGCAGGGCGTCGAAGGCGGCCATGCGCTCCACATGCGGGCCATCAACCAGATCCGGCGCGCCGGCGGCATCGTCGCCGCCGTACGGCAGGGGCTCGTGAGCTCGGGGATCATGCACGCCCTCGTGACGCACGGGGTGCCGTTCGTGCTCGCGGGCTCCATCCGCGACGACGGGCCGCTCCCG
>DASQAM010000578.1:0-2472 GCA_035635735.1 Gemmatimonadales bacterium
AGCCGGTCTTCGACGAAGATGTCGTCGCCCGAGAGGGCGCGCAGGATGCTCGACTTCCCGGCGTTCGTGTAGCCGACCAGCGTGGCCGTCGGGAGGGAGCGCCGCCCCTGACGCTGATTGGCGCGATGATCGGCCACGTCCTCGAGTCGGCGACGCAGCGTGGCGATCTTTCTCCGAATCACGCGCCGGTCGGTCTCGAGCTGTGTCTCGCCCGGTCCCCGCAGGCCGATGCCTCCGCGAATGCGGGACAAGTGCGTCCACATCCGCGTCAGCCGCGGCAACAGGTACTGGAGCTGCGCCAGCTCGACCTGCATTTTGGCCTCGGCCGAGCGAGCGCGCGTCGCGAAGATGTCGAGGATCAGCTCGGTGCGGTCCATCACGCGCAGGGCCAGCGCCTGCTCCAGGTTCTGCCCCTGCACCGGCGACAACGGCTCGTCGAACAGCACGAGCGTGGAGCGGGCGTCCTGCAGCACGCCTTTCAGCTCCTCGACCTTCCCTTGTCCCAGATAGAAGTTGGGGCTGGGCGCCTCGACCCGCTGGTACGTCCGCCCGACCACCTCGGCGCCCGCCGTGTCCGCCAGACGGTAGAGCTCGTCGAGATGATCCTCTACCTGCACCGCGTCCGCCGAGCCCTTCCGCGGGGCGCCGACCAGGAACGCGCGCTCGCTGGGTGGCTGGATGTCGATTAGCTGTCGGATGCCTGAACCTCCCCGGGTGCCGCAGGTCCGGATGTCAAGTTAGCGAATCAGCTTCCGCAACGGCACGTTGCCCGTCCCGTGGAGCGCGACCGTTTTGTCCCCAAGCGGGGTGTCGAGCAGCACCCGCCCGGTCACCCCATAACCGACCGCCCGCCGTGTGAGCAGCGCCTTCGCCCCCGCCCCGAGGCCCGCCCACTCGAAGCGCACGGGAACCACGATGCGACTGTGATTGGTGGGAGAGAGATCGAGCGGCCGGTCGAGCAAGGCGTCGCCGAAATGCGTTCCTTCGAGATCGATCCCGACCTCGAGCCGGGTAGAGCGGATCCGGTAGTCGTTCGGATTGTAGACGTCGAACGCCAGCTCAAAGGTGCCGCCCGTCAGACCGATCCCGGTGACGGCGATTTCCTGCAGCTCGACGTCAGGTTCGGTGAACGCCAGCCGGCCGAGGGTGGCGCACGAGAGCGACAGGAGCGCGACGATCGGGAGCCGGGATGCGAGATGCGGGATGCGTAGGTGCATTTACCCTTCCCGCCTCCCGCTTGCCGCATCCCGTAGTAACTTTTCTTTCACCTGCTTCCAGAACTCCATCCGCTCTCCGATCGTCTTTTCGTACCCTGCGGCCGTGGGCTGATACCAGCTGGCTCCCCGCAGCGAGTCCGGCAGGTACTCT
This sequence comes from Gemmatimonadales bacterium, assembly GCA_035635735.1. GTDB lineage: Bacteria > Gemmatimonadota > Gemmatimonadetes > Gemmatimonadales > GWC2-71-9 > AG41. The sequence continues at coordinate 1,369 of DASQAM010000578.1, forward strand.
TGCGGAACGTAGGCGTGCTCGAACGCGTGGGCGTACTGGTACCCCGCACCGTACCCGAGCTCCTCCATGAGTTTAGTCGGCGCATTGCGAATGTGGAGTGGGACGGCCTCGGCCGGATGCGCCGCGGCGGCCTCCGTGGCCTGCGCGAACGCCGTGTAGACGCGGTTCGACTTCGGCGCGGTGGCGAGGTACACGACCGCCTCGGCGAGCGCCAGCTCGCCTTCCGGCGACCCCAGGAAGTGATAGGCATCCTTTGCGGCGAGGGCGAGCGTCAGGGCCCGTGGGTCCGCGAGCCCCACGTCCTCCGCGGCGATGCGCACCAGGCGGCGCGCCAGGTAGAGCGGATCCTCCCCGCCCGCGAGCATGCGCGCCAGCCAGTAGAGCGAGCCCTCCACGTCCGACCCGCGAACGGCCTTGTGCAAGGCGGAGATGAGGTTGAAATGCTGCTCACCGGACTTGTCGTACGCGGGGAGCGGGCGCTCGAGAACGGACTGCACGAGCTCAGGGGAAAGGGGAATGGGGAATGGGGAAAGGGTAGACGCATGCTTGAGCACCGCTTCCAGGGTGTTGAGCGCCCGCCTCGCGTCCCCCTGGGCGTGCCGCACGAGCAACTCCAGCGCCTCTTCCGCTAGCTCGACCTTTCCCCTTTCCCCATTCCCTTTTCCCACGTCGTGCAACGCCCGTTCGATCACGATGCGCATGTGAGCATCGGTCAGGGGCTCGAACACGAACACGCGGCAGCGCGAGAGCAACGGGGCCGTCAGCTCGAAGCTCGGGTTCTCGGTCGTGGCGCCGATCAGCGTGATGATCCCGTTCTCGACCCAGGGCAGGAACGCGTCCTGCTGCGCCCGGTTGAACCGGTGGATCTCGTCGCAGAAGAGAATCGTGCCGCGGCCTTCGTACTTGAGCCGCTCCTCGGCCTGCTGGATGATCTCCCGCACCCGCGCCACACCCTCGGTCACGGCCGAAAACGGCTCGAACTGGCGGGCGGTGTAGTTGGCGACGAGACGGGCGAGCGTGGTCTTCCCCGAGCCGGGGGGCCCCCAGAAGATGCACGACCCCACGTCGCCGCGGCGGATCAGCTCACCCAGGGCTTTGCCGGGC
>DASQAM010000579.1:0-6127 GCA_035635735.1 Gemmatimonadales bacterium
CCGACCTCGAACCAGCGATCGACCTCCTCGATCGAGACGGCGGGGGCAAACGGCCGGAACGCCTCCCGCATCTTCACCATGGCATTGATGCGGTCGCGCATCTCGGGATGGCCGGGATCGGCGAGGATGCTGCGGTGTCCCAGCGCCCGCGGCCCGAACTCCATGCGGCCGCGATACCATGCCACGACCCGGCCCGCCCCGATGAGCCGGGCGGCTTCCGCGCAGGCCTCCGCCAGCGTGCCGAACCGCTCGACCTGCACGCGATCGCGGTACTGCGCGAGCGCGGCGTCGATGTCCGCTGACGCATAGCCCGGGCCGAGGAAGGGAACCGCAAGCCGCGCGTTGCGAATCTCGCCGGCCCCTGCCGAGCGCTGTAGCGCCGCGCCGAGGGCGGTGCCGTCATCGCCCGCGGCGGGCTGCACGTAGATCTCGTCGAATGTCCCCGAGCACAGGAGCTTCCCGTTCGCAGTGCAGTTCAGGGCCACCCCTCCCGCCAGCGCGAGGCGCCGCTCTCCCGTCTCGGCCGCGAAATGTCCGCACAGGTGCAGCATGGTCCGGTCGAGGCAGGCCTGCAGGGCGGCGGCCACATCGCGGTGCACATCGGTGATCTCCTCGTCGGGACGCCGCGCCGGCACCAGGTGCTCGGTGAGATGCGCGCGCGTCGTGAGGTAGTGCTCGCGCTCCTCGCGGGTGCGGTTCGCCCGCAGCAGCGGAATCCGGATGCCGCCGTCCGGTTCCAGCTCGACGACGTTCTCGAAGAAGCGACGGAACCGTTCGGGGTCCCCGTAAGGGGCGAGCCCCATGATCTTGTATTCGTCGGCGTTGAAGTCGAAGCCCAAGTGCAGTGTGACGAGCGAGTACAACACGCCGATCGAGTCGTGCGCGGGGATGTGCGCGATCCGGTCGAGGCGCCCGGCGTGTGCGTGGTACACGGTCGCGCTCTGCGCCTCTCCCATGCCGTCGATCACTACCACCAAGCACTCGTCCCACCCCGACGTGTAGTACGCGCTGGCGGCGTGCGCGAGGTGGTGACCGACGTGATGGACCCGCTCCGCAGGGAAGCCCGGAACGTCGCGCGCCACGAGCGCGAGCAGCGCATTCCGGGAATACACCTCGCGGTACAAATCGCGGGAGACGGGATCGACGCCGTACACGCTGCGGTAGGGCGCATAGTCGAACCCGTGGGCGAGCTCGTCGATGTCCTGAATCCCGAGGCCCGCCTCGGCGAGGCAATACGCGATCGCCCCCCTGGGGAAAGCGCCTGTATGCTTGCGCCGGCTGATCCGCTCCTCGGCCACGGCCGCAACGACGGTCCCGTCCACGACCAGGGCCGCGGCTGAATCGTGACCCTGTGAGATGCGGTACTCCCGCTCGTCGAGGTTCGGCCAGTGAGCCCGCTTGAAAGGGATCGACCCTTCGAAGCCGCTGATCCCGAGGATTTTCAAGGAGAGGGCCCTTCCCGTCCGGGTCGGAGCGTGAGTTCAGGGAAGGTCGCAAGAAGCGTACGCGGCGCCGGGACGTCATGAGGACTGCCCAGCGTGGCGTGCGCGCCACAGAAGGGGTTCTCGGGGCCGGGAAATGGACAGCCCACTTTTTGCACGTAGAGGCCACCGACCGTTGCATTTCTCATCCCCCGCCCTTGAGAGGTTGCATGACCGGTCGACTGTCCGATACTGGATTGAAGGTGTTCGCGACCTGCCCGCCCTCGTATGCGGCGTCCCCTCAGATCTACCTGCGGGAGGTGCTGGAGGTGGCCCGGTGGAGCGAGGCCGCGGGGTGCGAAGGCATCCTGATCTATACCGACAACGGGCTGGTGGATCCGTGGCTGATCGCCCAGGCGATGATCACCCACACGCAGCGTCTCTGCCCCCTCGTCGCCGTGCAACCCGTCTACATGCATCCCTACGCCGTGGCGAAGATGGTCGCCTCACTGGGGTTTCTGCACGGGCGGCGCATCTACCTCAACATGGTGGCGGGTGGCTTCAAGAAGGACCTCGAGTCGCTCGACGACCCGACCCCCCATGACGAGCGCTATGCGCGCCTGGTGGAGTACACGAAGCTGATCATGGACTGGCTGAGCGGGCCCGGGCCGGTGACGCTCGAGGGCCGGTACTACCGGGTCGCGAACGTCAAGATGACGCCGCCCCTCAAGGCGGACCTCATCCCTGGCGTGTTCGTGTCCGGGTCGTCGGAGGCGGGACTCGCCGCCGCGCGGGAGTTGGGCGCCCTCGCGGTGTGCTACCCCAAGCCCGTTGCCGAGTACGAGGCGAGTCCCCCAGCGGACGCGGCTGCGCTGGGAATCCGGATCGGGATCATCGCGCGTGAGGAAGCGGGCGACGCGTGGACGGTCGCGCGGGCACGCTTCCCGGAGGAGAGGAAGGGGCAGCTCACGCATCAACTCGCGATGAAAGTGTCCGATTCCGAGTGGCACGAGCAGTTGTCCAGGCTGGGCGAAGCCGCGACCACGGAGGACCAACCGTATTGGATGGTGCCGTTCGAGAATTACAAGACGTTCTGTCCCTACCTGGTGGGGAGCTATGACCGGGTGGCCGACGAGATCGCCCGTTACGTCGGAGTGGGTTACCGGACCATCATCCTGGACGTGCCGGCGAGCCCGGAAGAGCTGGAGCACATCGGCGTGGTGTGCGAGCGCGCGGCGGAGCGCGTGACGTCGTGAGCTTGCTGTTACAGCACTGGGTGACCAGGCAGGCCGCCCGGCGCCCCGGGGCGGGAGCCTTGGTCTTCAAGCAGGAGCGTCTCACGTACGAGGCGCTCGAGCTGGCCAGCAATCGGCTCGCGCACCTCCTCAAGGACGCGGGGGTCGCGCGCGGCGACCGCGTTTGTCTGCTCACCCCCAAGTCCCCGGCGGCGATCGTGGCCATCCTCGCGGTGCTCAAAGCCGACGCGGTGTACGTGCCGCTCGATCCGGGGAGCCCGGCAGCCCGGCTCGAGAAGATGATCGCTTCGTGCGACAACCGCTGGATCCTGGCGAACGGGGCCGTCGGCCCGACCCTGGAGGCGCTGTTCGCGTCCCCTGGCTTCGCCGACACCCACTCGCTGGGATGGCTCGGCACCGAGGGGCCCCCGGCTGGCGTGACGGCGGCGTTTTCCCGCGCGGACCTGGCCGCGTATCCTGCGACGCTCCCGCCCAGCGCGAACGGACTGCGCGACCCGGCGCACATCCTGTTCACCTCGGGATCGACCGGCATGCCCAAGGGCGTGGTCATCACACACGCTAGCGTGCGCTCCTTCATCGAGTGGGCGGTGTCGTACTTCGGTACGGCGCCCACCGACCGCATCTCGGGGCATCCGCCGCTGCATTTCGACCTCTCCACCTTCGACATGTTCGGGACGTTCGCCGCGGGCGCCGAGCTGCACCTGGTGCCGCCGGAGCTGAACCTGCTGCCGCATAAGCTCGCCGAGCTGATCCGCAGCGCCGAGCTGACCCAGTGGTTCTCCGTGCCGTCGGCGCTGAACTACATGGCCAAGTTCGACGTGGTCAAAGACGGCGACTTCCCGAGCCTGCGGCGCGTGCTGTGGTGCGGTGAAGTCTTCCCCACGCCTCCTCTCATGTACTGGATGCGGCGGTTGCCGCACGTCTCCTTCACCAATCTGTACGGGCCGACGGAGGCGACGATCGCGAGCAGCTACTACACCGTCCCGTCGTGCCCCGTGAACGAGGACGAAGTCATCCCGATCGGCCGGGCGTGCGGTGGTGAACAGCTGCTCGTCCTGGACGAGGCATTCGCGCCCGTACCTCCCGGCGAGGTCGGAGCGCTCTACATCAGAGGCGCGGGCCTCTCCCCGGGGTACTGGCGCGACCCCGCGAAGACGCGGGACGCCTTTCTCCCGTATACCGCCGGCACCGATCCGGAGGACCGGATCTACCGCACCGGCGACCTTGCGACCCTCGGCCCGGACGGCCTGGTCCGGTTTCTGGGGCGGGCGGATTCTCAGATCAAGACACGCGGATATCGAGTGGAGCTGGGAGAGATCGAGGCGGCCCTCCACGCGCTCGGCACGCTACGGGAGTGCGCGGTGGTCGGCGTGCCGAGCCAGGACTTCGACGGCGTGGCCATCTGCTGCGCGTTCGCGCCGCTCGCGGGGGCGGACGTGACACCGGCGGGCCTGCGGGAGGCCCTGACGCGCTCGTTGCCGCCCTACATGCTCCCGTCGCGCTGGCTCACGTTTCCCGAGCTTCCTAAGACGACGAACGGGAAGATCGATCGTCGCCGGCTCAAGGAGTTGTTCGCCACCGAAACGGTAGCGGCTCAGTGACGACCGTGTCCCCTCGCACCACCTCCTCGCTGCCGGAAGAGCTCGCGGTCATGTTCGTCCAGGACCTGCACATCGACGTGCCGACGCCTGAGACCGATCTGCTGGCGACGGGACGCCTCGATTCCGTCGCCGTGGTGGAGCTGTTGCTGCAGCTGGAAAAGCGCTTCGGCCTCCGCGTCGAAATGGAGGATTTCGAGATCGATCACTTCCGCTCCCTCGCCACCATCGCGGCGTTCATCGCCGCGCGCCGGCGGGGGTGATCGCGCGATGGGTCACATTCGGCAATTCGCGCCCGACGACATCCCGGCCATCGTCGCATTGCGGCGCAGGACGTTTGAGCAGAGCGAGCGCCCAACCGCCGATGATCTGAGCGGCTATCTCGAGCGGATCTTCTTTCGTAACCCGTGGTGTAACGAGGGGATTCCGTCGCTGGTCTACCGGAACGGCGCCGGGGAGATCGCGGGGTTCATGGGGGTGGTGGCGCGCCCGGCCACGTTTCAGAACCGCCCGATCCGCGTCGCCGTTGGCACACAGCTGATGGTTGACCCGGCCGCGCGCGGCCTGGCCGGCGTCGCGCTCTTGAAGGCCTTCCTCTCAGGTCCACAGGACCTGTCGTTGGCCGACGTCGCAAATGACGCGAGTCGCAGGTTGTGGGAGGCCCTGGGCGGCACCGTCTCCCTCGTACAGAGCCTCCATTGGACCCAGCCGCTCCGGCCAGCAAGGTTCTATGCCGGACGGCTGGCACAGCGGCTGCGCGCGCGGGCGCTGGCGTGGGGGCTGCGACCGGTGTCCTGGGCCGTCGACGGCCTCACCGCCCGGTGGCCTCCGGCGCGCGGACTACATGAGGCGCCGCTCACCGCCGCGCTGATGGCTGCGCACCTCCCCGATCTGCTGGGCCAGGTGGCGCTGCAGCCTCAGTACGACGAGCGATCGCTGCGCTGGTTGCTCGATCAGCTGACGGCTACGAAAACGCGGGGTGAGTTGCGCGGCGTCGCGGTCCGGAGCGCCGACGGCTCACTGGTCGGGTGGTATCTCTACTACGCGAATGCCGGCGGCGTTGGTCAGGTCGTGCAAGTAGTCGCGCGACAGGGCCAGGACGGTGACGTGCTCCAGTGTTTGTTCCACGACGCGTGGGAAGAGGGATTGGTCGCGCTACAAGGTCGGCTCGAGCCGTGGCTTCTGCCGGCCCTCGGCGCCCGCGGAGCGCTCCTCGCCCGCGATGGCCCGTGGGTGCTTGTTCAATCCCAATGCCCCGAGCTCGCGGCAGCCATCCACCGCGGGGACGCCTGTCTCTCGCGGCTCGACGGCGAGTGGTGGATGTCCTTCTGACGCCATGCTCCAAGTCAGGGCGTTCGTCCCGCGCGCGCCGACGCAGGGTAGTGCGCCCACGTCTCGTGTCCTGTTGCATCAGAGCAACATTCGCGGTGTGTCGGCCACGCGCGACCGCCCCGGGGATGGGACGCTCGAGTGGCCCGAACTCTGCGTCACGGGAGGCCCAGTGGTGCGCCCCTCGAGCGGGAAGGAACATTGGTATCGCCATGAAGCTCCTGCCGTTGGACTGCCCCGAGCTGATCGAGCTCGTGGCCAACTGGCTGAGCCAGGAGGACAACTACAAGTGGCTGGACTTCGGGAACGGAGTCCACAGCCCAACGGCGATTTCGCTGAAGGTGATGACGCAGCGCGACCTCCACGTGCTACGCGCGTTCACACCAAACGGCAGCGACCTGCCGATCGGTGTGGTGGGCCTCTCGAACGTTGATCGACGCTTCAAGACGGCGGGCTCCCTGTGGGCCGTGCTCGGGCGCAAGCGATACGGCGGCTTCGCTCCGCGCGCATCGTCCAAGCTGCT
>DASQAM010000580.1:0-3346 GCA_035635735.1 Gemmatimonadales bacterium
TCGCGGCGGGCGTAGTTGGCAAGAGCCGCGCCCGCGCCGCCGTCGACGCGGACGTATGGCTCACGCTGGCCGGTCGCGAGCGCCGCCTTGAGCCGACGCACTGTTGCCAGGGTGGCACGGCTCACCCGCAGGGTATCCACGATCTCGAGCGCGCGCAGCACGTCGCCCCGGCGGAACGGTCGGGTGAGGGGCGACGGATCGTCGATCACGCCCGCGGCGATGAGGTGCTCGAGATAGGGTGTGGCCCAGTGACCAATCGGGACGTACGGCGACGCTTCTTGGGCTGCGAGCTTAGCCCCGCCCGTGAGGACGGGGAGCAATGTCGCGACGCGCAACGCGAGCCGGAGGCGCATGGAGCGCGCAATTTGGGGGCGGCGACCGAGGACGGCAACCGGTTGCGGAGCGGGGAGAGGGGGGTGAGGTTTCGCGCCCATGTCTCCGCTCCTCGTGCTGATCGTGGCAGTGCTCGCCACCAGCTACGCCGGACCCATCGTCCGGTTCGCTGCGGCACCGGCCCTCGCGATTGCGTTCTGGAGACTGGCGCTGGTCCTCCCGGTGACGGGCGCGCTCGCGTGGCGAGAGGGAGCCGGGAGCAGGGAGCAGGGAGCGGTACCTTCCGGTGCGTCGGCGGGTACCGCTCCCCGCTCCCCGCTCCCGTTGATGGCGCTCTCGGGGTTGCTATTGGCGCTGCATTTCTGGTCCTGGATCGCGTCGCTCCGGTTCACCACCGTCGCCAGCTCGGTCGTCCTCGTGTCGCTCAAGCCCGTCTTCGCTTGGGGCATCGCGGCGGCTTGGCTGCGCGAGCATCCGACGCGCGCCGAAGCCTGGAGCATCGCGCTCGCCGTGATCGGGGCGAGTCTCATCGGTCTGGGCGACGCGCGGCTCTCGCCCGGCGCCCTGGGGGGTGACGGCCTCGCGCTGCTCGGCGCCGTCACCGGCGCGGGCTACTACGTGATCGGGCGGCGCGTTCGCCAAACTGTGGGGATCTGGCGCTACGCGACCGCCGTGTACGCGGTGGCCGCCGCGGCGCTCGCATTGCTCGCGCTGGCGCGCAGCATGCCGCTGGTGGGATTCGTGGGACGCGACTGGACGGTGTTCGGCGCGATGGCCGCGGGACCGATGCTCATCGGCCACACCGGCATGAACTACGCGTTGCGCCACTTCCGCGCGACGACCGTGAACGTTGCGGCCCTCGGGGAACCGGTGGGTGCGACGCTGCTGGCTTGGATCATCCCGGCGATTCACGAGGTACCGCGGCCGCTCGCACTGGGCGGCGGAGTTCTCGTGCTGGTCGGGATCGGCATGTCCCTGGGAGCGGGGAGCGGGGAGCGGTACCGTCCTGGGCAACGGGAGGTACCGCTCCCTGCTCCCGGCTCCCGGGGTGGCGGTGGCGGGAGCGGTTATGCGAGTTGAACAGATTCGCGGTGGGGTGGTCGAGGCGGTTCACGAGGTCCACGTCGCCGTCGTGGATTCGACCGGCGGTCTCGTCGCGCGGACGGGCGACCCGGAGCTCGTGACCTTCTGGCGTTCGGCGGCGAAGCCGTTCCAGGCGCTGCCGCTCGTGGAAGACGGGGGGGCGGCGCGGTTCGGACTCACGAGCGAGGAGCTGGCGCTGGCGTGCGCGTCGCACTCGAGCGAGCCGGGGCAGGTGGCTCGGGTGCGCGAGCTGCTCGGCAAGATCGGGTGCTCGGAGCGCGATCTCCTGTGCGGCCCGCACCCACCGTTGTCCGATCGGGTGGCCCAAGACTACCAGACGCGCGGCCTACGGCTCACGGCTGTCTACTCGAACTGCTCGGGGAAACACGCCGGTATGCTCGCGCTGGCGCGCCACCACGGCTGGCCCACGGAGTTCTATACGCGGCTCGAGCACCCCGTGCAGCAGCGCTGCCTTGCGGAGGTGAGCCGCTGGACGGCGGTCGGGGTCGGCGACATCCGAACCGCTGTGGATGGGTGTGGAGTCGTGTGCTTCGGGCTTCCGCTGAGAAACATGGCGTGGGCGTACGCGAGGCTTGGTAATGCGGAATTCGGAATGCGGAAGGCGGAATTGGCGGGAGAGGTCGCTCGCGGCACGACGCCGACCGATACATTCCGCACTCCACATTCCGCACTCCGCATTGTCGAAGCCATGCTGCGCCACCCCGATCTGATCGCCGGTGAGGGTCGGCCCTGTACCGAGATCATGCGAGCGCACCCCGGCCGCGTGATCGCGAAGGTCGGCGCCGAGGGTGTGTACTGTGCCCTCCTCACGCAGGAACGACTCGGAGTCGCGCTCAAGGTCGCTGACGGACACGCGATCGCTTCGGCACTTGCCATGGCGGCCGTGCTCGAGGAGCTGGGTCTCCGGCCGCGTCCGGCCGGGCTCACCGCTCGACCCACCGTGAACACGCGGGGTGAGACGGTAGGGGAGCTGCGTGTAAAAGGCGCACTGGAGCAATGAAACGATGAGGGCGCGGGGAGCGGGGAGAGGTAGTATGGCCGCTGGGACCGGGCCGGTGCTCGACGCCCCAACCGCGGCGTTGGTGCGCGTGGCGGCGGCGGTCGCTCGGGGCAAGGCGCCCGAGCTCAAGGCCCGCTTCTCCGCCGCGCGCGACGCGCGCGTCCCGGGGCTGTGGATCGAGGAGCTGCTGCTGCAGAGTATGCTCGTCGTGGGCTACCCCTTAGCCCTGGTGGCGTTCGCCGCGTGGCGTGGTGTTGGCGGGCCGGCGCCGGTCGAGGGCGCGGAAGACCTGGCGCACGCCGATTGGGAGTCGTGGGCGGCGCGCGGCGCGGCGGTGTGCCGCGAGGTATACGGGCGCGCGTATCACAAGTTGCTCGTGAACCTGCGCGCGCTGCACCCGGCGCTCGAGGACCTCGTCCTGGTGGACGCCTACGGCAAGGTCATCGGGCGACCGGGCCTCGATCTCAAGCGGCGCGAGCTCTGCACGGTGGCGACGACTGCGGTGCTCGGCACTGCCGAGCAGCTGCACTCGCATTTGCGGGGAGCGTTGAACACCGGAGCGGAGCCGAAGGAAATCGAGGCGGTGCTGGAGTTGGTGGACGGAGATCTGGATCCCGAGCGGCGACGGAGCGCGAGAGAGCAGTGGGGTGACGTGAAGCGCCGGAGGCTTTAATGCGGAATGCGGAATTCGGAATGCGGAACGCCAGTGCGAGCGCGTGCCGGGGAGACGGCCTGAAGGCTCGTACCCGATTGTTCGCATTGGCCGTTATTCGGTTAGTCGAAGACCTTCCTCGCGGTCGAGCGGCCGACGTCATAGGCAATCAGCTCCTTCGTGCTGGCACCGCAGTGGGAGCAAACTACCGCTCTGCCTGCCGAGCCAGGTCACGAAGGGAGTTTGCTGCGAAAATG
>DASQAM010000581.1:0-2919 GCA_035635735.1 Gemmatimonadales bacterium
GCAAACGCGAGGCGGTGCGGTCGGATACGCTGGAGGATCTGCGCCGCCAGTTGACCGGTCTGACCCGGGGGGAGCGGCAGCGCCTGATACGGGGCGGGAGGCGGGGCCGGCGCCGCTAGGATGCGCACCCCGCGCTGTGACCTCCCGAGGCTGCGCGGGTCTTTCTTATGTTCGGTGCCCTCTGGAACCTTGACCCGCAAACTCGGTTATGCAAGAACGTATGGTCGCGAGAGAAAAGACCCCCAATCTCCCACCCCCGCAGGGCTTCGCCCCCCTCGGGCAGGCCGTGATGGAAACGTTCAGCGAGGGCGTGGTCGTGTTCGACTCCTACGGCCGGATGCTATATGCGAACCAGCGAGCGCGGCGCACCCTCGACACCCTTGGGGACGGCGGGTCGCATCGCGGCGAAAACACCCGCGAGCGGCTCATCGCATTCGGAGGCCGGGCGCGAACCCTGAAGCAGGGCTCGCTCGAGCTCGGCGAAGTGGTGTTCCTTCCGGACGGCGAGGAGAGCCCGACGCTGGCCGATCGCGAGCGCCAGGCGATCCTCGACACGCTCGAGGTGACGCACGGCAAACTGGCCGAGACCGCGCGACGGCTCGGCATCAGCCGTACGACGTTGTGGCGCCGGCTGCGAGCCTATGGGCTCCGGCCCAACGGGCACGGAAACGGGCCCGCGACGCGCGTCTAGCGCCGCTATGCTGGCGTGGGGGTTTCGCGCCCCCTAGCTTCCCGCTCGGTTTCCAGTGCTCGGGAAGCGATGACCGCCAAGCCGTACATCATCGAAGAGTACGTCCGGTGGTCCGACGTGGACTTCGCCGGCATCATCTTCTACGGGTCCTACGTCCGCTTCTTCGAGATCGCGGAGACGGAGCTGTTCCGCGCCTGCGGCCTCGCCTACGCCCGGGTGTTCGACCGCTACAACATCTTCCTTCCCCGCAAAGCCGTTCATAGCGAGTTCTACGTCCCCGCCCGGCTCGACGACCGCCTGCGGGTGGCGACCTACGTCGGGCGCGTCGGCACCAAATCCATGACCCTGAACTTCGACGTGCTGCGCGACGATCCGCCGCGACTCGTCGCGGCCGGGTGGATGGTGCTGGTGTGTGTGGACCGCAAGACGCTGAAGCCGCAGCCCCTGCCGGCCGGGCTGGTCGAGGCGCTCACCCCCCACACGCTGACGACCGCCGCTGCCCGCGCGATCCTCGGCGCCACGCCCCCATTGGGCGCGCGATCCTCCACTTGACGCTGCCTCGTTTTGTGGGCGTCGGGCTCGCCCTGTTGGGCGCGGCTTGCGGCCGGAAGCCCGAGCCAGCGAGCCGCGTGCGCGCCCTGGTGGCCCGTCCCCACCAGGACACCATCCGATTCGAGGCTCCGGCGGGCGCGAAGCGCTGCAGCGGCGCTTCCGGGAGGTGGGGGCTGCTGCTGCAGGGGTCCCGCGCCGGGAACGGCGTGGTCGTGTGGCTGCGCAGTCGCGGCCCCGACGCGCTGGCCCCAGGGCCGTGGCCGCTCTTGCAGCGGGGTGATACCGTGTCGCCGCGGGGCGCAACGGTCGGCGTCAGGTACATGACGAGCGAAGTGGCGCACGGCCTGGTGCTTGACAGCGGGGCCGTCGAGGTGCGGGACACCGGCCGTGTCGTAGCGCTCGTCGCGCGTGGCACCGGGCTCGAGCCGGCGGCGGGTGGGCGCGTGGCGCTCGAAGCGTCGTTCGAAGCGGTGCCGCTCGAGGTGGACACCGTTTCCTGCCGGCCGATGTCGTGACGCTTCGCGTGGGCCTGATCGGCACAGGGTTCGCGCGTCGGGTGCAAGTCCCGGCGCTGCGGCTCGTACCCGGCGTTGCGGTGACCGCCATCGCGAGCGGCAACGCGGAGCGCGCCCGCGCCGTCGCGGCGGAATTCGGCATTCCCAACGCATTCGGGAGCGGTGAGGAACTCGCCCGCGCTCCCGCTGTCGACCTCGTGATCGTATCCTCGACGCCCGACGCCCACGCGCGTCATACCATCGCGGCGCTGGAGGCGGGGAAGCACGTCTTGTGCGAGAAGCCCATGGCGCTCACGGTCCGGGAGGCGGAGCAGATGCTGGAGGTCGCGGAGCGGAGCCCCGGCTTGGCCCGGATCGATCACGAGCTGCGCTACGAGCCCAATCGGCGCAAAGTGCGCCAGCTGATCCAGGTCGGCACCATCGGTCCGGTGCTCCATCTCGAGCTCGTGCTCAGGCCGTACGTGCGCGGCGATGGGCGCCCGCAGACATTCGACGCTCCGTGGACCTGGTGGTACGACGCCGCGAGGGGCGGCGGCATCCTGGGCGCGGTCGGGTCCCACCTCATCGACCTGTGCCGGTTCTGGACGGGGAGCGACATCGTCGAGGTCGGCGGCCGCGCCGCCACGCTCGTTCCCGAGCGGTACGACGAGCAGCGGGTGCGGCGCCGCGTGACCGCCGACGACTATGCGAGCTTTGTGATGCGCCTCGCGAGCGGCGCGATCGCGACCATCACGCTGACCACGGTGGCGTCGCACGGGCCCGGGCATTTCGCCCAGATCACCGGACGCGACGGCACGCTCGTGTTGACCGGCGAGACCACGCTCGAGATCGGTCGTGCCGGCGGGCCGCTCGAGGACGCCAGCATCCCGGACGACCTGTGGGAGCAGACGGCTCCCAACAACATGTGGGCCCGCTCGTTCGTGCGGTTGATGCGGGACGTGGTTGCGGTGCTCGGCGGCCGGCCGGCCGCGGGTGAGCCCGCCATGTTCCACGACGGCCTCGCCGTGCAGCGTGTCATGGACGCCGTGCGCGACGGGCGTGGCGCCCGGTTAGATTGACCTCGTGGAACAGACCTATTTTCGACGCGGCTTCGGACTCAAGGGCGACATCGAGGGAGCGCTCGCGGCGGACTATCACAGCCGCGTGGTGGACCGCATCCGC
>DASQAM010000582.1:0-3783 GCA_035635735.1 Gemmatimonadales bacterium
GGCGGCGCCACCGGCTGCTGGGCCCCAGCGGGAAGAGAGGCGGTCAGCAATATGGTCACAGCAACCAGCGATAGCAGCGTTGCTATCTTCATAGGATTTCCTCCTGAAGGGAGCGGCCGTTGAGCGGATGGCTGCCTCTGAGTTGGCAGCCCACTGACACTGAGCCGATACGCCGGAGGATCGACAAAATCACGTACGGAGTCAAGGGGTCTCTCGGCGCGAGAAACTCCCGCTGATCTACGACTTGCCCTTCGTCTTCCACCCGCGCTCGCCCTCGTGGTCGTGCGGCTGCTTCACCTTGAGCCACTTCAACGTCCGCCCGCCGACGTAGGGTGACGCCGACGCAGCCTCGGAGACCATTTAGGCCTCGGCTGCCGGCCGACTAGCAAACGCCCAGGCCCGCTGGTTAGCGCTGCGGGCGGTCGTGTATTCGAGGATGCGCGCGGTTTCGGAGGCGACCTCCGCGCCCAGCATCCGTTCCAGCAGGTGCAACGTCGCGTCGATACAGAGGGACACGCCGCCCGCAGTAATCAAACGCCCCTCGTCCACCAGCGGTGCCTCGACCGCGCGCACCTTCGGATAGCGGTTGTGCATCAGAGCCAGGGGCTGCTCCTCCGGACTCACAACTTCGCGCTTCGTGGTGGCGTGGCGGCCATCCAAGAGGCCCGTGGCCGCCAGGATCATGCCGCCCGTGCAGACCGACATCACCACCGAGTCCTTCGCGCGGGCGCGAATGAAATCGAGCGTGACCGTGTTGGCTGTCTGCGCGGGCCATCCGGGACCACCGGTGATGATCAGGGCGTCCACGGGCGGGCAGTCACCCACACCGTACTGGGCCAAAACAGTAAGTCCGTTGGACAGGACAACGGGCCCGGGCTCCGGGGCCACCGTAAGCAACTGGATCTGCGGCGCGATTCTGCGGGCCATGGACAGCACGCCGAACGTCGCCAGGTCGATGGGCTCGACACCCGGGTAAAGAAAGACGGCAAATTTCATATTAGTGAGATCCCCCAGGTCGCCTCGCGCCTCGTCTACTCGATGACCTGATCCGCCCGCAGCAGGAGCGACGGCGCGATCGTCAGGCCGAGCGCCTTCGCGGTCTTCAGGTTGATGACCAGCTCGAACTTTTCTGGGTGCTCGACCGGAAGGTCGGCGGACGGCGCCTTTCAGAATCTTCGATGCTTTGCCCGGCTTGCGCCCGCGGCTCACTGCTTCTTCAGGCGCATGTCCTCGTAGGGCGCAGCGAAGTAGAGCTGCGCGTTCAAGCCGATGGCGGGCTCCTCGACCCGCGGGCCGACTCCGTGCAGGGTGGCGGGGTCGAAGATGGGGCCGAACATGACGCGGTCGTGCATCAGGCGCTGGATCCGATGCAGCAGCGCCTCACGCTTCTTGCGGTCGCGCTCGTGCGCCTGCTGCTGGAAGAGATCGTCGATGTCGGGATATCCGCCCGAGGCGTATGGCGCGCCAGTGATGACGAAGGTTTCGAGGCGCACGGCGGTGCTGCCCGGCGCCGCCGAGACCGTCACGAGGACGCCGCCGAGCTTCTTCGACCGCCACGCCTCCATGTAGGTCGCCCGCTCCATGCTGCGCACTCGCGTGCGAATGCCCACCGTGGCAAGGTAGTTCGCCACGGCCTCTCCCATGGTCGTGAATGGAGGGAGGGGGGTGAGGTCGCCGGCATCGAATCCTTTGGGATACCCGGCCTCGGCGAGCAGGCGCTTGGCCTGCGTCGGGTCGTAGGGATACGGCTCGATGCGGAGCGCGAAGTCCATGACCCCCGGGATGATCGACCCCGTCAGGCGCGAGAACCCGAGCCGCTCCGCCTCGTTGAGTCCCTGCTTATCCACGGCCAGGGCCGCGGCCAGGCGGACGCGGCGGTCGCTCCACGGCGACTTGGGATTCCACTGCTCGGGGTATTCCATCCACCACGTGGCCGGAGCAATCACCTTGGCCAGGCGTAGCTTGGGGTCCGCCGTGATCGTGGCCGCTTCGAGGCCGACCATCAGGTAGCCGATATCCGCCTCGCCCGTCTTGAGCATGGCCAAGCGTGTCGTGCGGTCGGGGACGCCCTTGATGACGACGCGCTTGATCGAAGGCTTCTTGCGCCAGTACTGCTCGTTCGCTTCGAGCACCAGCTCGACGCCGGGAGTCATGCGCGAGAAGCGATAGGGCCCGAGCCCCACCGGCTGGCGCCTGAATTCGTCCTCGCCAACCTTCTCGATGTACTTCTTGGGCACGATCCACGCCGCGCCCGTCGCGGGGGTGGCGTAGAACACCAGGAAGTCGGGCCACGGCGCGTGCAGGACGAAGCGGATGCGATGGGAATCGATGATGTCCACGGCCTTCACGCGGTCGTGCAGGAGCTTGGCCGACGCGCCTCGATAGCGCTGGAAGCTGAACCGCACGTCTTCCGCCGTAAAGGGGTCGCCGTTGTGGAACCTGAGACCCTCGCGCAGCTTGAACTCGTACACGAGCCCGTCCGGGCTCTCCGTCCAGGACTCGGCCAGACAGGGCGCCATGTCATTGCCGGGCAGCGGCTTGATCAGGGCGTCGTGCAGAGCATACAGGAACACGAACGGGGTGCCGATTCCTGGGGTCTCGCCGGGGTCGAGAAAGGTGGGGGCGATCGAGGCATCGAAGGCAATCGTCAATTGGCCGTCCGGCTGGGCCTGCGCGGCGGCCTCGCCGGTCGATGTCCCCAACGCAAGCAGAAACAGGAGCGCGACCGACGCCGTGAGCCTACTCATGTCGAGCCTCCATGTGGTCCTCGAACAGCTCGAACGTCCTGAGAACCGCACACGCACCCGTCATGTTCGGCGACGTTCAAGGAGCTGCGCTATTGCCGCAACAAAGTCACTGACCTCGATCGGCTTGCCCTGGTACGCGTCGAACCCGGCGCCCATAATCCGCTGCCGGTCCTCACTCATCACCGACGCGGTCATGGCCATGACGGGAATCTCCCGAGTGGTCGGCTCCGCCCGGAGCTGCCTGAGCGCCTCCATCCCGTCAATGCCGGGGAGCCGAATGTCCATCAGGACCAGGCTCGGGCAGCGCTCTTGGGCGAGGCGGACGCCGGCTTCTCCCGTCTCGGCCTCGATGGTGGTGTAGCCCTTGAACGTCAACACGTCCCGGACGAGCTTCCGGTTCTTGTCGTTGTCCTCGACGATCAGGATCAGCTCGCCGGCCATGGGCTCACCGGAAGTGTGAAGGTGAAGGTCGAGCCGCGGCCGACCTCGCTCTGCACCCAAATCTTGCCCCCGTGGAGCTCGATGAACTTCCGGGAGAGGGCCAGTCCGAGGCCGGTGCCCTCCGCCTTCTTGTCCGCTGTCCCCACCTGCCGGAACTCCTCGAACACGGTCTCTTGATCCTCTGGCGCGATCCCGACGCCGGTGTCCGTGACTGACACCTCTATCGTCCCATCCGCCGGCATGGCCCGCACCTCGATCCGACCGCCCTCGGGTGTGAATTTGATCGCGTTCGACAGGAGATTCAAGATGACCTGCTTGACCTTGCGTTCGTCTGCTCGGATGTCCGCGACCCGGTCGTCGATGACGTCGTGAAGGGCAATCCCGCGGCGCAGGGCCCGTTCGCGGACCAGCGTGAGCGCGTTCTGGATCGCCTGGGGCAGGTCGAACTCGGCCTGCTCCAGCTCCATCCGCCCGGCCTCGATCTTCGACAGGTCGAGGATGTCGTTGATGAGGGAGAGCAGATGCCGCCCGGACTCGAGAATGTCCTGCAGATACTCCGCCTGCTTGTCATTGACGTCACCGAACATCTTTTCCG
>DASQAM010000583.1:0-8626 GCA_035635735.1 Gemmatimonadales bacterium
GACGGTGATCATGCCGGCGGGATTCGATCCGTAGTCCGGCTCCGTGAGCCCGAAGCAGCCGATCACCTCGCCCGACGCCATCTTCGGAAGCCAGCGCCGCTTCTGCTCGTCCGAGCCGAAGGCGTAGATCGGATACATGGCCAGCGCGCCCTGGACCGAGGCGAACGAGCGCACCCCCGAGTCGCCGCGCTCGAGCTCCTGCATGATGAGGCCGTAGGCGACGTTGTTCAGCCCGGCGCAGCCGTACTCCTCCGGCAGGTTGGCGCCGAACAGGCCAAGCTCGGCCATCTGCGGAACGAGCTGCTTCGGGAAGCGCCCCTCGATGTAGTGCTCGCCGATGATGGGAATCAGGTTCTCGTCCACCCACGCGCGCACCGTGTCGCGCACGGCGCGCTCTTCCTCGGAGAGCAAGCTGTCGACATCGTAGAAGTCGACGCCCTGAAACTTGGGTGCCATGGCTGCCTCAGCTGTGGGATGTCGTGTCCGCGGGTACGGGCTGGGCGGGAGGTGGGGCGGGGACGGGGGCGGCTCCCTTCCCTGCCCGTGCGAATGCGTAGGTGTCCGACGCCCGGAAGCGACGGGACTCGGCGTCCCACCGGAAGTAGGTGATGTGGACCGCCGTCGGCTCGATCGTCACGAAGTTGAAGGTCGACGGCCGCCCGCCACGCGTGCGCTTGCAGAGCGTCCCCGCGGTCGAGACCACGACCCGACCCGCGAGCAGCTCCGCTCCCTCCTGGTGGTCGTGCCCGCACAGCACGACCTCTGTCCCCGAGGCCACGATGCGACGCTGCGCCTGGCGCCAGCGGGCGAGGCCCATACGCTTCGAGATATCGCCCCGTAGCACGTTGTGGTGCAGCACCAGCACCCGAGCCTGCTCCGGCGGTGCGGCCTCGAACAGCCCGCGCACCCGCGCGAACTCGCGCTTCGGCAGGTGCCCCTTCACCGCGAGATCGCGCACCTGCGGCGTGAGCGAGCCCCACGCCACCCCGTGCGAGGTGAGGGCGCTCGCGATGATGGCCCCGGGGAGCGCCAGCGTGGGCGCCAGGTCCGCGCCGAAGTAGCGCGCGTACTTCGCGTACAACGGCTGCTTCGCGAACGGGATCAACGGTCGCATCCACCACGCCACGTCGTGGTTGCCGGGGATTACGAGGACCGGCGCGGTGCGGGCCGCGGTCTGCACGAGTGCCCGCGCCCGCTGGAACTCCCCATGGCGCGCCCGCTGCGTCAGGTCCCCCGTGATCACGACCGCGTCGGGCCGCAGGTCGGGAAGCATCTGCTCGAGGCCCTCGATCTGATCGAGGTCGGCGAGGCCGCCGAAGTGGAGGTCCGAGAGGTGCAGCAGCTGGACGGTCACGACTCGGCCTGGACGGTGTAAGTGAGCATCGCGTCCCCGTTCGCGGGGACCGGGATCCGGAACCGGACCTCCGTGGCGGAGAGCTTTTCCGCCGGCACGCTGCTCTCGGTCACGCGCCACACGCCGAACCGCGCTTCGCGCACGTCGACCGTCACGGGCGCAGGCTTCGCGTTCGAGATCGTGATCCTGTAGGACGCGGTGATCCGCTGGTGCGCCGTCATCCCTCGCTTGGGGGGCGCCAGCTGCTCTTGCGCGTAGTCCGTCTGCACCCGCTCGGCGGTGATGTCGAAGGCATCGCCCGACTGGACCCGCAGGTCGCGCCCCGGCGCCGTGTGCCCGCTACTCGCCTCGCCCACGAGCTGGAGCCGGCCGGCGGAGTCGGCCTGATACAGCTGGACCGTCCCCGCCGGCAGGGGCCGGTCGCCGAACGGCGTGCCGCGACCACGCTTGAGCGTGTACCACACCTGCACGGGCACGCGATTCTCGTCGCCCGGCGACTGAGGGAGGAAGCCGCGCCACGGCAGCGCGCCGGGGACGACGAACTCCTGGGTGTACGCGGCAGTGCTGCGCGGGAACAGCGCCGTCGTTGTTGGCGTCCCGGGCTCGACGGAAATCCGCGCGGGCAACTGGTACACGTGCGTCTCCCCCACGGACTCTTCGCTCGGTGCGATGGAGGCTTCCTCAGCGGCGGCGAGCCTCGTGACCCCGCGCAGTAAGATCTGCGCGCGCGGTGTGGAGCGCGCCCGGTTGATCGATCCCGCGACGAGTTGCACCTCGGCGGTGTCCGCACGCAGCGACTGGGGTGTGATCGTCGCCGTGCCGGACACTTGGCATCTGGCGCCCAGCAGCACCACCTGATATGCCGCCTCCCAGCGTGCCGCACCGTCGGCCACGTAGGCCAGCTCCGTCCGGGGGCGGGCCTGGGTCGCCTCGACCGCGATGGCCGCTTCAGGTCCGGTCCGCACCAGGTCCGCCGGAAACAGCGGCTCACCCGGCGGCGACAGGAGGTAGCGGCCGTCCGGCAGCCGATATTGCGGCGGATCGCTCCGCACGACCGTCGCCCGCACGGTGTCCGCACCGCCTCCGGCCCGCGGACGGACGAAGGAGAGCGTCTGCCCCGCCGCGGCCGCGAGGGCGGCCCCTGGATCGGTCGCGGGCCGCACCACAGCGGACACCACCGCCACCGCCGTGTCGGGTGAGAACAGGGTCGCACCGTCGAGCCCTTCCAGCTTGAGGGTGAAGGTGTTTCGACCCTTCTGGAGTGGCTGCGGCAGGGTGCGGCGCACCACCACGCGCCCGTCACTATAGATGGAAAGGGACGTCTGGCCCCCTAGCGGCATGACACCCGCCGTGATCGCCAGGATTACGAACGCCGCGATTTGAGCCATTCGAACGCGATCCTCTGCACGATGCGAAAGGTCAGCAGGTACCAGGCGACGGCTGACACGGCACCCACGGTACGGGCGGTGGTCTGCGATGCCAGCGGCGTCGATCGGAGCGTGAGCATCAGATACCCCGCCAGGAGGAGTGTGGTCAGGATGGCCACGAGACGCCCTATCCGTGACGCTTTTCTCGTGACGTCTCTCGCGCACGCCGCACACAGATCCCCCGGGGCGATCCCCGCGGTCTGCTGGCCGCAGCGCGCGCACGGGTTACTGGAGCCGGCGGGCCACAGCCCGGGCGAACTCAGCGGTCGAAGCACTGCCCCCCAAATCCTTGGTGCGGACGTTGTCCTTCACGATCGCCGTTTCGAGCGCCCGGCGCAGCCGGCTCGCGGCCTCGATCTCGCCCACGTGGTCGAGCATCATCGCGGCGGCGAGCAGCTGGGCCGAGGGATTCGCGATTCCCTGCCCCGCGATGTCCGGCGCCGACCCGTGCACTGCCTCGAAGATCGCCGCATGCTCGCCGATATTCGCCCCCGGTGCGAGCCCGAGCCCGCCCACCAGTCCCGACGCCTCGTCGGAGAGGATGTCCCCGAACAGGTTGGTCGTGACGATCACGTCGAACTGCGCCGGGTTGATCACTAGCTGCATCGCCGCATTGTCCACGATCTTCTCGTCCGACGCGATCTGCCCTTCGTACTCCTGGGCGATCATCCTCGCGGTCTCGAGGAACAGCCCCGAGGTCGCCTTGAGGATATTCGCTTTGTGCACCACCGTCACCTTCCGGCGATCGTGCCGGCGGGCATACTCGAACGCATACCGCACGATGCGCCGGCAGCCGTCACGCGTCATCACCGACGTGGCCTGGGCGAGCGCCTTGGGGTCGTTCCCCACTTTGAAGGTCCGGTCGAACCCGACGTACATCCCCTCGGTGTTCTCGCGGATGATGACGAGATCGACGTCGGTGTAGCGGCCACCGGGCACGATCGACTTGACCGGGCGCACGTTGGCATACAGCTCGAACTCCTGACGCAGCGCCACGTTGACGGACCGATAGCCGTCGCCGACAGGCGTTGTCAGGGGACCCTTCAGCGCCAGGCCGGTGCGCCGAATCGAGTCCACCGTGGCGTCGGGCAGCGGCGTCCCCGCCTGCTCCACCGCGCTCATCCCGCCGTATTGCTCGTCCCAGTCGAACGCGACCCCGAGGGCGTCGAGCACCTGCAAGGTCACCTGGGTGATTTCGGGCCCGATGCCATCACCGGCGATGAGGGTCGCCTCACGCGTCACGGCAGCCCCGGCGTGAGGTTCTTCACCGCGCGGGTGAGCGCGGTCCACGGGTCGTCCCCCTCCCCCCGCGCCACCGTGCGGAAACCGACCCGACCGGTGCGGACGTCTGCCAGGACCACGGTGAGCTCCGCGGTGGCCACGGCGTGCGGCAGGGGCGCAGCGTGCTGGGATGCCGTCGCCCGCCGGTAGGTCAATCCTGCCGGAACCAGTGCGTACCGCCCGCCGCCGACCAACGCGGCGAGGGTGCGCAGCTGGCCGCGCAGCGGGTCGGGCACCATTTCCGGCTCTTGCTTCGTCTGGTGGAAGAGGATCGCCGTGCCCATCTGATCGGGAGAGGGGGCGATTCCCGGGGCCCGGCGCGCCACGCGTCGCAGCTCGTCCGGCAGTACCCAGGTCACCTCGGGCGCCCGCTGCTGGAGCAGCGTGCCGATGATGCTGTCGCTCTTCGCGAGCGCGACCCGGCGCTCGCCCAGGACAGCCTCCCAGTGGAGCGAGTCCTCCGCCGCGATGAGCGTGAGCGGCAGCACGGCGACCTGTTGCGACGCGATTCCGGCGGTGGGGAGCGGTGCGGTGGGCTCGGGAGTGAGTGTTTCGGACTTGTGGGGGCACGCCGCGAGGGCGATCGAGCTTACCACACACCACGCACCACGTACTAAGCTTTTGATTTGCAATGAATTAGTCACGGCGCGCAATATCGTGTGCGCGCCGCGGATTTTCAAGAAGCGAGCGTCAGCCCGCCATCCACCACGATCACCTGTCCCGTGATGTGGCGCGCCGCCTCGCTGCACAGGAAGGTGATCACGCGCGCGACGTCCTCCGGCTCCGCCACCCGCCCCAACACCGACTCGTGCTCGGCGCGCTCCAGTACCTCGCGCGGCAGGGTCGACAAGAGTTCCGTCTTCACGAATCCGGGCGCGACCGCGTTCACGTTGACGTTGGAGGGACCCAAGTCCACGGCGGCCGACCGGGTGAGCCCGATCAGGGCGGCCTTGCTGGCAGCGTAGTTCGCGATGCCAAAGCCCGGCCGGAAGGCCTGATGGCTCGCGATGTTCACGATCTTGCCGTAGCGCTGAGCGCGCATCGGGCCGGCTACCGCCTGAATGCAGTTGAAGGCGCCCGTGACGTTGGTGTCCATCACCTCCTGCCATGCCTCGGAGGTGAGCCGCCAGAGCGCGCCGTCGTGCGCCACGCCTGCGTTGTTCACCAGAAAGTGGACGCCACCCAGGCGCTCCCGCACCGTGGTGACGAACTTCTCCACGTCGTCGCGTTTGCGTACGTCGCAACGCGCGCAGTACACCGGCACCCCGAGCGCGCGGATGGCGGTCTCGGTGAGGAGGGCCTGGGCCGCGACGTCGCGGTCGGGCAGGTCGACGTAGTTGATCCCGACCGCCGTGCCGTGCTGGGCGAACTCCAGCGCGGTGGCCCGGCCGAGGCCGGTCGCGCCGCCCGTGACCACGGCGACCCGGCCGTGCACCGTCTCCGCCAGGCGCTGTGGATCGGGGCGGGTCTCGGTCGCCGGCGCTCCGCCTTGCGTCGCCCCGCGCGGGGCCAAGATCCAGGGAGAAGTGGGTGCCAAGATTTCGAACCTATGTTCGAAATTGAACATCGGCAAGGCGCCGCGTAGCTTAGGCGCCATGAAACGGTTCGGCACGGTGCTCGTGTGGGGCGGGATCTCCGCCCTCGGCGCCGCCGCGTTCGGCGTGCTCGCGCTGTCGCGCGGGGAGACGGTCAATGCTGCCTGGCTTCTCACCGCCGCCGTCTGCACCTACGCCGTCGGGTACCGCTTCTATAGCAAGTTCCTCGCCAGTCGCGTGTTCGGCCTGGACGACCGGCGCGCCACGCCGGCCGAGCGGTGCAACGACGGGCGTGACTTCGTCCCCACCAACCGATGGGTGTTGTACGGCCATCACTTCGCCGCCATCGCGGGCGCCGGCCCGCTGGTGGGCCCGGTACTCGCCGCGCAGTTCGGCTTCCTGCCTGGCACGCTCTGGCTCGTGATCGGCGTGGTGCTCGGTGGCGCCGTGCAGGACTTCGTGATGCTGTTCTGCTCGCTGCGCCGGGACGGCAAGTCGCTCGGGCAGATGGCGAAGGAAGAAGTGAATCCGGCGGCCGGGGCGACGGCGATGCTGGCCGTGCTGTTCATCATGATCATCCTGCTCGCCGTGCTGGCGTTGATCGTGGTGAATGCCCTCAAGGCGTCGCCGTGGGGGTTGTTCACGATCGCGTGCACCATCCCCATCGCGCTGCTGATGGGCTGGTGGATGAAATCGTGGCGCCCGGGCAAGGTGGGCGAGGCGTCGGCGGTGGGGGCGGTGCTCCTCATCGCGGCACTGGTCGGCGGTGGATATGTCGCGGGGAGTCCGCGGCTCGCCGCGGCGTTCACGCACGGCGGGACGGCGATCACCTGGATGATGGTCGGCTATGGCTTCGTCGCCTCGGTGCTGCCCGTGTGGATGCTGCTCGCGCCGCGCGATTACCTCTCGACCTTCCTGAAGATCGCAACCATCCTCGTGCTCGCCATCGCGATCCTCGTGATCCTCCCCCCGCTCAGGATGCCCGCGCTGACGTCCTTCGCGTCCGGCGGCGAGGGACCGGTGTTTGCCGGGAAGCTGTTCCCGTTCGCTTTCATCACGATCGCCTGCGGTGCGATCTCCGGGTTCCACGCGTTGGTGTCGTCGGGGACCACGCCCAAGATGATTGCGCGCGAATCCGACGCCCGGTTCATCGGGTACGGCGGCATGCTGATGGAGTCGTTCGTCGGCGTGATGGCGATGATCGCGGCATGCACGCTCGACCCAGGCGTCTATTTCGCGATGAATACGACCCCCGCGGCACTCGCCCAGGCGTCCCAGGCGCTTTCCCAGGCGGGGTTCGTGGTGACGCCGGAGGCGATGCAGGCGCTCGCGGCCCGCATGGGTGAGACGACGCTCGTAGCCCGCTCGGGTGGCGCTCCGTCCCTCGCCGTAGGGATGGCCCAGATCTTCGCGGGCGCGACGAGCGCGCTCGGCGGGAAGACGCTCGACGCCCTGTGGTACCACTTCGCGATCATGTTCGAGTCGCTGTTCATCCTGACCACCATTGACGCCGGCACCCGCGTGGGCCGGTTCATGCTGCAGGAGATCGTGGGCCACGTCTGGCCGCGATTCGCGGAGACCTCGTGGTATCCGAGCGTGATCGCGTCCAGCGGCGTGATCGTCGCAGGGTGGGGATACTTCCTGTATCAGGGCGTGGTGGACCCGCTCGGCGGAATCAACTCGCTGTGGCCGCTGTTCGGAATTTCGAACCAGCTGCTCGCCGCGGTGGCGTTGTGCGTCGGGACCACGATTCTCATCAAGATGGGCCGCGGCCGGTTCGCGTGGGTGACGGCCGCGCCGCTCGCCTGGCTCGTGACCGTGACGATGACCGCCGGGTGGCAGAAGGTGTTCTCGGCGGATCCGCGGCTCGGGTTCCTGGCGCACGCGGCGTCGCTCGCCGGGTCCACCAACCCGAATGCGGCGCGACTGATTTTCAACGACCGCCTGAACACGTTCGTGGCGCTGTTGTTCATGACGGTCGTGACCATCTTGATCGTCACCTCGGTGCGCGAGTGGTGGCTGGTCCTGTCGCGTCGCAAGGCGGCGGTGGTGCACGAAGCGCCGTACGTGGAGACGGGATATGCGACGGGAGACTGAGCGGGCCCTGCCCTTCCCTACCCGGCTCGCGCGTGTGGTACGGCGCATCATCGGGGCCCCGGACTACGGCGCGTATCTCGAGCATTGTCGCGCGGCGGGTCATGCACCGACGCTCGGGGAGCGGGAGTACGTCGCGCAATTCTTCGAGGCAAAGGGAAAGCGCGTGCGCTGCTGCTAGCCTCGCAGGAAAACGGTTTCGGTCGCGGTGGATTGCCTACCGTCAGGGCCGAGCGTAGGCTTAGACTGTCGCCGGACTTAGGAGGAGCGCTCGATGCCGGTGACGGCAAAATTGTCCAGGAAGTTCTACGAGAAGTTCGGTGATGACATCACCAACGAGCTGGTGGACTGGTTCAATAGGGTGGACGCCACGTACGGAACGGAGCTGCGAGAGCTCAACGAGCTGAACTTCGGGCGGTTCGACGCCAAACTCGAAGCGCTCGAGAGTCGTCTGGAAGCCCGCATGGCCGCGTTCGAAGCACGCATCATCCGGTGGATGTTCCTGTTCTGGGTCGGCCAGGCCGTCACGACCGTCGGTCTGGTGTTCGGGGTGGTGCGACTGACCGGTCGCTAGTGGTGTCGGACGTGTCTCAATTCGGTGTTGCCTGGCTCGCGCTGTGCGTGGCCCTCGCGATTCATGTTGC
Source organism: Gemmatimonadales bacterium (assembly GCA_035635735.1). GTDB lineage: Bacteria > Gemmatimonadota > Gemmatimonadetes > Gemmatimonadales > GWC2-71-9 > AG41. The sequence goes on from DASQAM010000583.1 coordinate 8,336, forward strand.
GGATGAAGCGCTGACCGACTTTCTCTCCGTGTACAACCCCGCCGTGCGAGCCATTCGAGCGCGTTTCCCGTTTCTTCCCCTGCCCACCTTCACGTTCCGCGTCTGGCTCACGGGACTGGTGCTGGCCGTGGCTGTGCTCGCGAGCCTTGCCCCCTTCGCAGTCCGCGGAGCGCCGTGGATGCGGCCGATCGCGTACGCGTTCGGGATCGTGATGGCGGGAAACGGGCTGCTGCACCTGGGCGGGTCAGTCTACTTGAGGAAGGCGATGCCGGGGGTGTACTCGGCGCCGCT
>DASQAM010000584.1:0-9571 GCA_035635735.1 Gemmatimonadales bacterium
GCTCGAGCGCGTCGTCGGGAAGGCCCTCAACAAGGTGCCCGAAGAGCGGTACGAGACGGCGCGCCAGATGCAGTCGGCGCTGTTCAGCATCCGCGCCGCGCTCTCCGGAGCGACCGACACCACCGAGCGGCTGAGCCTGCGCTGGACGCCGATCCCCTCCGCGGTGCTTCGCCTCGTCACGCACGCGCCCATCAAGTGGCGGGCGGCGGCGCTGACGGCCTTGATGGTGACGGCGCTGGTGCTCCTCTACGTGTCGCGCTCCCCCTCCCCCGTCGCCGCGCTTCCTGACGCCGAGCTCACGAGCGCCACGCTGGACCAGCTGCTGACGTATCCGGTGCCTGTGCATCTCAACGCGGCGCTGGTCGCGCAGCGCGACTCGGCCCTCGCGGCCCGCGAGCGGGCGCGGGGGGCGGGGGCGATGAAGAACAATGTGTCATCGCTCATCCTCGCCGAGACCGTCGTGCAGAACGCCGAGCGCGCCTTGCGTACCGGTGACCTGGCGCGGGCGTCAAGCGGGTACTGGAGCGCCATCCCCCAGTACGCCAAGGCCCGCGCCGAAGCCGAGACGTTGCGGCGCGACGCGGAGCAAGCCATCGCCCGCGCCACGCCCGTGGTACACGCGCTGGCGACCCGCCCCGAAGCGGGGCGCGCCGCCACCTCGCTCGCGCGCGCGGACTCGCTCTACCTGGCGATGGACTACGTGGTCTCCCGGCTGGCGGCGCTCGACGCCGAGCAAGTCGGCGTCGCCGCCGGGGTCGCTCCCCCCTCCCCGCAACCACCTGAGGCGCGCGCGGCGATCACCGTGCTGCTGCAGGACCTCGAGCGCGCGGTGTCGAGCGAGCGCGTCGGGAACCTGCAGGTGCTGATGCCCGGCATGGCGGAAAAGGATGTGGCCGCGTGGCAGGGTTTCTTCCAGCGCTACACGCGGCTCACCGCTCGATACACCCTCGACCAGCTGAGCACGCGCGCCGACACCGCGCAGGCCACCGTGCGGACCGTCTACATGTACGTGTCGGCGGGTGGCGGAGCCCAGCGGGAAACGCGCCTCCGTCAGGTGATCCGTTTTGCCCGGACGCCGAACGGATGGCGGGTCGCGAACATCCGCGAGGCGCCCTGAGCGCCCCCTCGATCAGTCCCAGGCGCGCTCGGTCGGAGGTGGCGGCGCCGGGATGGCCACGGAGTCGGCACGCGCCGGGGGCGGCCCTACTCGGCGCAGCGTCACGGGCTTCTCCAGGTCACCCCCCGAGAGGGTGAGCTTATCGCCGTCGAGCTTCATGCCGTAGACCTGCCACACGCCATCCCCTAACGTCAGCCACAAGCTATCGCCCACCACTCGCCAGCGAGCTACCTGATCGCCGAATTGCGCGGAGCTGTCGCTCCGCACGATGATGTTGCGAATCTCGTCTTCGGTCTTGGCCTGCCATTTTCCTTCGAGGCGGGCGCGCGGGCCCGCGCCGGAATGGGCCGTCTGGGCGGGGAGACCGGGAGCGATCCCGAGCAGCAGGACGAGGATACGGGAGACTGGCGGCATCTTGGATACAAGATACCTACCCCGGCACGGGGGGCGGCGTCTCGTCCACGGGCTCCCCGGGCACCGGGGCGTGCTCGTCGGTCAGCACCGCCACCTGCGGCTCGAATTGTCGCATCATCCGTACGAACGCTCGCGCCAGCTCCGGATCGAACTCCGTGCCGGCCCGATCCTCGATGTACGACAAGGTCTTCGACTGCGGCCACGCTTCGCGGTAGGGCCGGTTGGTGCGGAGCGCGTCGTACACGTCGCACACGTGGACGAGCTTGCTCGCTTCGTGGCAGTCGCGCCGGAACTGGAACGTGGGATAGCCATCCCCGTTGAGCATGATGTGGTGCTCGTAGGCGACCACCGCGGCGAGATCCAGGTCTTCCTCGGCGCGCAGGATGAGACGGGCGCCCTCCGCAGGATGCCGGTTCATCAAGGCCCGCTCCGAATCGGAGAAGCGTCCCGGCTTGGTGAGGACCTCGATCGGGATTTTCACCTTGCCGATATCGTGGAGCAGTCCGGCGACGCCGAAGGCCCGCACGTCGCGCGCCGAGAGCCCGAGGGATTCGGCGAGCGCCATCGTCAGGACGGCGACGTTCATCGAATGGGTCGTGGTGTACTGATCGAACTCCTTGAGCTGCAGCAACGGGATCACGATCCGCCGCCCGCCGTGCATGGCGATCGACAGTGAGCGCACCACGGCCTCCGCCTCTGTGAGCGGCAGCACCCCGCGAGCCTGCACTTCCTCCTGGACCCAGCGCACCGCATCCGCTTCCTCGCTGAGGGAATAGGTGATCGTGGCGGTCGGAATCGCCGCGGCGCCCTGCTCGTCCCCACCCCGCACGCCCACGGCACCGAACCGGATGCTCGAGGGGCGCATCTGACGGGCCTCGGTCGTGTCGATCGCGGAGAGCGTGAGCCGCGCCAGCGCCTCGTCGAGGAACTGCTCGAATTCCTCCCGGCTCACGACATCCGAGAACTCCAAACGCTGGATGCCCGCGAGCGCCAGGCGGCGGCCCCAGTCCCAGGCCTTGAGCTCGCGCAGCGGCAGCCGCCCGAATACGATCTCATCGCCCAGGAACGTGAACAGCGGCCGCGACTCGGTCGCCTGCAGGTCGTTCAGCTCCCGATGCGCGTCGTCGATCGCGCGCTCGCGGGCAGGATGGCCGGGCCGATACAGGGTCATCGCGGCGAGCGCATGCGCGAACGCATTGAGGAAGCCGGCGGGGCTGCTCACGGCCGGCGCGCCGGCGGCGCCGCGGCGTGGCGGATCTCGCCGTCGGTGGACGCGGCCGCGATGCCGAGGCGCGCGCGCGCCCGTGGGTCGGCGCGCCACCCAGTCGCGAGCGCCGCCAGGGCGACGAGCAGCTCGGGGGACTTGGCCGCCAGCTTCTCCCGCCCGAACAGGGTCCGGCCCCCCGCCGTCATCTGGAGCAGGGTCTCGAGCGCCGCCGGCGCTGCGGTATACCCAAGGCAACGCACGGCGAGCGCGCGCAGCTCTCCGGGGAACGTGCGATCCATGGCGCGATTCACCAACAAGGGCACCGCGCTGTCGGGACAGGCTTGCAGCGCGACCGCGAGGCTCAGCGCGAGGCGCAGCGTGCGCGGGTCCTGATCGCGCAGGCCGGCGACGAGCGCCTCGTCGCGACCGCCGGGGAGCTTCAGCTGGAGCTTGACTGCCTGCCAGCGCACCCGCGCGTCGCTGTGCTGCATGTAGGGGGCGGCCGAGAATCCTGGCGGTGGGGGCCCGAGCTCCTCGAGCAGCGCGAGCAGGTTGCGAGTCACGTACCAGCGGCTGTCGTCGAGCCGCGCAATAGCCACCGGCGCGATCTCGGCGCCCATCTTCGCCAGCTGCGCGAGCAACCCGCGCCGCGCCCCACGCGACTCCGCCGCCGCGAGGGCATCGAGCAGCGGCGGAGCCGCTGCCGCGCCCACCAGCGGCACGAGTCGCTCGAGTAGCTTGAAGTCGATCGGCTCGCGAGCGACGATCTGCTGCACGGCAGCCGCCGTCGCAATCCGCGCCCGCACCGTGGCCGCGGCGGCCGTGTCGGCCACCCCGCCCTCCAGCGCGTCCAGCAGCTGCGCGAGCCGGCCCTCGGCCACCACCCGGTCCACCGCCGCGTGGAGGCGCGGTCCCATCGTGCCGATCTCCAACGCCATCGCCACCAGACGATCCGGCTCGGTCACATGGTGATCCGTGCGCGGCGACGCCCCGGCCGGCGCGGCCCGGGCCATGCGGTGCAGCGCCGCGCCGTACGCGCCGGGATTCGGATCGGGGAGCGTCCACCCCGCCAGCAGCCGCTGGACCTGCTCGCGCAACGCCGCATCCGCTTGCGGTCGCACCGGTGCGGCGCCCGCCTCTGCGTGCACCGCCAGTTTGGACAGCAGGCGCACGAGCGAATGAGAGATGGCCTCCTGCGAACTCTCAGCGGCGGCCTTGAGGATGTCGAGCACCGCATCCACCGCCATCCCGTCGGCGGCATCAGAGACGAATTGGCGCCGCTGCGCGAAGTCGCCCCCCATGCTCACCAGCCGCTGCAGCGTTTCGGGCTTGAGCGTGCGAATGAGACGCGACGTCCGCCGCCGCAGCGCGGCGGCCTCGGTGCTGCCCGCGGTCTTGAGCTCGGCGGCGATCTGCAGCAGGTAGCCGACGATCACTTGATCGTACCCGGTGGCCTCGGCCTTCGAGTGCTGGTCGATGGCCTGCGCGATAACCGCCGGCTCGGTGGAGGGGGGCCGCGTGTCTTCCGGCGCGGCCGCCAGGGCCGCCCGCGCCAGACCCACCCACAACTGGGCGGCGCGCGCATCCCCTTCCCCCACGGGACCGGCCTGGTCCGTGAGCTCGAGACGTTCGTAGGTGAGCGCATGCAGCTGTACGTGCGGCCACGCCGCCAGGCGGTCCCGGTCGCCGAGGCCGAGCGGCTGCCCCGTCCGTTCGGCATCGATGGCGAGCGTCCGGAGCGCATCGGCCACCTCTGCTTGCTCCACGCCTCGCCGGAACGTGATGGCGCCCAGGTGGTGGCGGTGCAGCCGGCCCGCGAGCTCCCGCAGCACGGGATGCTTGGGGTCCGTCGCCACACCCTCGATCACCAGCTGGTTGCGGGCCACGCCGAGGGAGACCGTCGCCCGATCCTCGAGCAGCAGCGCCGCGCGCCGCGTCAACCCCGCTGCCGCGGGCGCGAGCGAGGGGTGCCCTTCGGGATACATGGCGTGTTTATGGAGCGCGATCGACAGCTCGATCAGGAAATCGGCGAGGTCACGCGACAAGGTCGCGCGGTCACCGGACGGAGCAGGCATGAGGGCAAAGATACTAGAGCCGGCAGCGCTAGAACGCACAGACGCACAGCGCGCGTGTTGCGTCTGTGCGTCTGTGGTCTGCGCGTCTGTTGCGTCTCTGCGTCTATGCGTCTACGCGCCTGTGCGTGTACGCGTCTGCGCGTCTAGCTGTTAGTACATATCCACCCAGGCGCGTTGCATGGCCTGCTTGGGATAGGCCGACGCCGACAGCGCGGCCGTGAGGGCGCAGGATGAGTATTGCAGGGATGTGTTCCCGCTGAGCGCGACGTTGTCGGTTACGTCGACGCTCGCCGCCATCACGGCGCCGGTGATCTTGTTGCCGGTCCCGGACATCTTGAGCCCTTTTCGTACAATGACGGCTCCCGTGAACTCGAAGTTGCCGGCCACCGTAAAGTCGCCGTCGACCAGGAGGACGCCCTGGCCGCGACCGGTGGTGACCTTCAGGTCGCCCAACACATGGATGATCGGGAAGTAGCTCTCGCACGCCCCGGCCGGGGCCGCGCGGTTCGGGTCTCCCCAGTTAGCCGGGATCACGCTGGTCTGGCACACCGTACCCACCGCGATGGGCAGGACGCCGGTGAGCAGCGTGCCGCCAGGATAAGTCAGGTTCGCCGCCGCGGCGAGCGACTGGTAGTTCGAGTTGCCGTAGTTGAAGTACGTATTCGAGTCGCTGGCGGCTGGGGTCGTGAGCACCGGCGGGGTTCCGTTGACGGTGACGCTCCCATTGACCGTGGCGGTGGTGGTGGGGGATATCGCCGCCCCGGCGACGTTCTGAGTCGTGCTGCCGCACGCGGCCCACCCGGCGGGGGCTGCGTCGTTTCCATTCACACTGACGTTGCCGTTGACGGTGGTAGTGCCTTGCGTCGTGATCGCGCCCAGGAAGTTCATCTGCGGCAGGTCGAGCCGGAACAGCATGCCGTAGCGGCGCCGTGCCGAGGCCTGGCTCCCCATGGCCCCCGCGTACCCCTCGGAGACCACCCAGAAGAACGGCCCGCCGAGTCGCGTGATCATCACCGTCGCCGTGCCCCCGCTGGGCGCGGTAAACGCCCGCTTGAGCGTGTCGCCGATCAGCATTCGGTTGTTGTCCGCCAGATTCCAGGCGACCGGGACGCGGTTCAACCCCAGCTCGGCGGCCGCGGCGGCGCGCGTCGAGCGCACCGTGTTGGCGCCGATGCGGTAGTCCTGCGTCGACACGAACAGGACGCCCCCCATGAGCACACCGATGATCACGATGGCTCCCAGGGACATCATCAATGCCATGCCCTTCTCTGACCGCAATGACGCATGCATACCGGCCTCGTTCCCTTCAGGTGACTGTCAATCAGGTCTTGATGAGGTTCACTTCCGGTTGCGCAACCCGACCTCGATGCGCAGCGAGTCGTGGAACATCGTACCGCCCGCCCCGCTCAGGTTCACGAGCCCCGCCGACTGCCCCCGCACGACGAGGCTGATGCGCGCTACTTGGAGCGGGTTCGCGGTGACGGCGCCGGTGGAGTCGTAATAGGTGAACTGCACCCCGCTGGTCCCGTCGTTCGCGTACGGCTGGAACGGGCCGGCGATCGGCTGACTGGGGTTGCACACCGGCACGCGGCCGGTGATGCAGTCGAAAAACCCGAGGTACCACTGGTTGTCCGTCTCCCGGTAGACGCGATAGCGCACCCGGCGGAAGAAGCGAATCGCCGCGCCGACGGCGATCGTATTGGCGGCCGCGGGCGCGAGGGTGAGCTGGTAGCTCGGATTGGCGCCCGTGATGTCCGACGGCTGCGTCAGCCGGGTCGAGCTCGGGCAGCCGGTGGCGCCGTTGCCGGTCACCAGGGTCACCGCGGTGATCTGGTAGCGTGACCAGGCGTCGTCGGCAACCGCCAAGGTCGGGCCGTCGTTGTAGACGAGGAGTGAGTCACCGACCGCGGGCGGCCTGGCCCAGTTGGTCATCGTCGCCCCAGTGGCGAGGACGCGGGGGACGGTCGACAGCTTCCCACCGGTGTTGACACACACCACCGAGCTGCCGAACACCGAGCGGAACTCCAACGCCGAGTCGGACATGGCGGAGATGTCCCCGCCGATGCTCGAGATCCCGCGTAGATCCGAGGGGAGCATGGCGGCTGCCTGGCGGATCTGCTGCCGCGTCTGGATCAGATCGGTGGTGCTGTTGTAAAAGCGCTGCTGCCGTAGCAGGAGCTGCACGATGGCGCCCCCCACCAGGCTCATCAGCACCAGAGCGATAACGAGCTCGATGAGCGTGAACCCGGCCCGGCGGGCCGAGGCTGCGTGGGCCGTCAGCATGGCAGAAAGCTCCGGAACGTTTCGGTGCGGGACTGATGGTTACTCAGGAACGTGACGGCGACCGTCACGTCATCGGCTCGTGCCAGGCGGTCGAGCGTCCACGACTCGGTGATTCCCCGGGTCGCAGTCGAGCCGCCGGCCCGCGTGGCGCACCCAGTTGCCCGGATCCGCTCGAAGCGCGATTCGGCCACGCCGGCCGCGATCGTGCGGGACTGCGTGCTCGTCAGGGTCGTCAGGATCACCGACGCCGTCCCCGCCAGAGCGAGCAGGCCGACGCTGAAGATCACGACGGCGACCAAAAGCACACGATCGTGAAACCCCGCTCCCAGCGCTGGGAGGTGGGTACCGACGCGCCAGGGGTCATGGGCAGCTCCGTGTAGTGATCTTGCCGAGGCCCGTCACGCACACCGTATCGGTGCGGCCCCCGAAGGCGACGATAAATTTGGGCGCCGTCGTCACGCCCACGGCGAACCCGCGAGGATCGAACTGGACGTCGTCCCTCGGGGCCGGGCTGAAGCCCAAGGTCGCGCCGTAGAGTTGCAGGAAGTCGATTTGCGACCCCAGTTGCACCGGCGTCCCCGATGAATCGACCATGATCTTGAGGATGTTGCCGCTGCGGACCAGCCACGCCGCCCGGCTCTGCTGGATCGCGATGCCGCGTGCCCGGTACAGGTAGGCGGTGACGTCGCGGCTGGCGGAGCGGCGCGAACTCGCCACCCAGCTGCCGCGAACGGCCCGGACCATCACCGAGAGCATGATCCCCATGACCACCAAGACGATTATCATCTCGATCAACGTGAACCCGACGACTTGATGCCGGCGCAGGATCGATGGACTTGGCACAGACGGCCTCCCGTTAAGCGACGGATTCCCCGTGACTGTGAAGCGCGTCACGACCATGGTGTAACTCCCGTCACCAACCCGGGTTAGGCACTATATGACGTGTAGCTGTTATAAGATGTCTCGTTAGCATAAAGGTAACGCGCAAGGCGGCGCGCCACGTCGCGCGAACCCTCAGATTCCTCGAATCCGGCGAATGCGCCGGTACTACGAGAACGCCCCGGGGATTGCTTCCCCCCGGGGCGTTCATCCTTCAGGAAAACGAGGGGGCGAGGCGGGCACCGCTACAGCTGGCGGCCGCCGCCTCCCGCCGGATGCGGCGTGGACCAGTCAATGAGGAATGTACCACGGCACTTCGAGCAACCGGCTTCGACTACTGGGTGTACCAACGGTTCGCGATGGGTGCAATGGGGGCACACGCCGTACGACTGGCCCCACGCCGCTGCAGCGCCGGCCACATCGCTTGGCCGTTCGACGATCGTCCACCGATCGGGGCGGACGCTGACGAATTCCAGGTACTCACGGAGGACGGTCACGGGCTGGTGGTCGACGTCCAAGATGACCTGGCGGTCCGTCTCCCGGATCACCCGATACCACGCGCCGCGCCGCAGCCCAAGGTGGAGATCGGTCTTCAGACGCGCCCACGACAGCTGCGGCATTACGGCATCTCCGTCCATGCGTGGTACTTCACAGGCTGCGGGCAATGCGCGACGCCTCGTCATTGACGTCGACCTACGACATGAAGCCGACGTGCAATATATAGGTGCTATACCATGTCTAGTTGTAACATCTGACCAGACTCGGGGTATCGAAATCGTGCACACTCTGCACACCGTGAAGACGAGCGAAACCACCCAAAACCATCAAAACCATCACACATGGCAGGGCCCCACAACGAGAACGCCCCGGGGATTGTGCCCCCCGGGGCGTTCTGTGCGACCGTGCGTCTGTGCGTCTGTGCGTCTCGTTTGTTAGTACATCCCACCCATGCCGCCGCCACCACCGGGCATCGGCGGCGCCTTGTCCTTCTCCTTCTTCTCCACCACCACGCACTCGGTTGTGAGCATCAGTGCGGCGATGGACGCGGCGTTCTGCAACGCGGTACGCGTGACCTTGGTGGGGTCGATGACGCCCGCCGCCACTAGATCCTCGAACTCGTCGGTCTGGGCGTTGTAGCCGAAGTTCTTGTCCTTCGACTCCTTCACCTTCCCGACGACGATCGACGCCTCGGCGCCCGCATTCTGGACGATCATCCGCATCGGCTCCTCGAGCGCGCGGCGGACGATGTCGACCCCGATCTTCTGGTCGTCATCGGTCCCCTTCACCTTCTCGAGCGACTTCTGGCACCACAGGAGCGCCACGCCGCCGCCGGGCACGATGCCTTCCTCGACCGCCGCGCGTGTGGCATGCAGGGCATCCTCCACGCGCGCCTTCTTCTCCTTCATCTCGGTCTCGGTCGCGGCCCCGACGTTGATCACGGCGACCCCGCCCGCCAGCTTCGCGAGCCGCTCCTGCAGCTTCTCCTTGTCGTAGTCCGACGTGGACTTCTCGATCGCGGCCTTGATCTGGGCGATGCGGCCCTGGATCTCGACGTGCTTGCCCTTCCCACCGACGATCGTCGTGTTGTCCTTGTCG
>DASQAM010000585.1:0-1506 GCA_035635735.1 Gemmatimonadales bacterium
TCACGTCCTGGGTGGGAGATCCGAACGTTTCGATCCACGAAGGCAAGGCGTTCGTCTGCAACGTGGAGAAGGCGTGAAAATGCCTGAGCCCATGGGATTCTTCACCGACACCACGGTTTGCATCGGTTGCAAAGCGTGCGAGGTCGCGTGCAAGGAATGGAACCAGCTGCCGGCGGAGAACGGCGGGATCGGGAAGCTGAGCGGCGACAGCTACGACAACACCCGCAAGCTGGACGGCATCCACTGGCGGCACGTCCGTTTCATCGAGCAGTTCAAGGGCCCGTACGACGGCCGCTGGTTGATGATGAGCGACGTCTGCAAGCACTGCGTCCAGGCCGGATGCCTCGAGGTGTGTCCGACCGGCGCCATCATCCGCACTGAGTTCGACACGGTCGTGATCCAATCCGACGTCTGCAACGGTTGCCGCGCGTGCATCGCCGCGTGCCCGTTCGGGGTCATCGACGTCAACCCGGTGTCCGGTACGGCGCAGAAATGCACGCTCTGCTACGACCGGCTCAAGGTGGGGCTGGAGCCGGCGTGCTCGAAGGCCTGCCCCACAGACTCGATCCAGTTCGGGTCGATCGTCGAACTGCGCACGCGGGCGCACAAGCGCGTCGACCAGCTCAAGGCACAGGGGGTCAAGGCCGAGCTGTATGGGGCCGATCCCGAAGGGGCGCTCGGAGGGCTCAATTCGTTCTACCTCCTCGTGGACGAGCCGGAGGTCTACGGGCTCCCGCGGAAACCGACGCTCCCGTCGCGCAACCTAGCCAAGAGCGCGTCGTTCTCGTTCGCGAGCGCGGCAGTGCTCGGCGTGTTGGCGCTCGTCGGCCTGCGCAAGCGGCGCATGGATGGAATGGGTGGTCCGGGTGGAGGGGGACCCAACTGATGTCCGACACCTTCTTCAGCGGCGCGCCCCACTGGACCTGGTTCGTCATCCCGTATTTCTTCGTGGGCGGGCTCGCGGGCGGCGCCTATTTCCTGGCTGCCGTGCTTGACTGGTTCGGCCGGCCCGAGGACCGCCCGGTGGTTCGCACGGGGTACGACATCGCCGCCGTCGGTGCCATCCTCTCGGGCCTACTGCTCACGATCGACCTGGGTCGCCCGTTGCGCTTCTGGCACATGCTGTTCCAGTCGGAGAATTTCCCCACCCTCATGTTCAAGGGTTGGTCGCCCATCTCGTTCGGCGCATGGGCGATCCTCCTGTTCGGATTGTTTTCCGTGCTCTCGGCCCTGGGGGCGCGGGCCGAGGAGGGGCGGCTCCAGATGCCGGCGCTCCGGGCCGTCGGCGCCGTGGTGAAGGGTGGAGTCGCCAAGCTTGTCGCGGGCGTCGGCGGCTTGCTCGGGCTCTTCATTGCCGGCTACACAGGGATCCTTTTATCGGTCACGAACCGGCCCATCTGGGCGGACAGCCCGTGGCTGGGGGCGTTGTTCGTGGCGTCGGGCGTGTCGACCGGCGCGGCGGCGCTCATCTTGCGCTCCCCGGGCCGCGGCGCAACGGAGCGCTCG
>DASQAM010000586.1:0-2722 GCA_035635735.1 Gemmatimonadales bacterium
CGGGCGCGCACGGCAGCACGTTCGGGGGGAATCCGGTGTGCTGCGCGGCGGCGCTCGCCACCCTCGACGTCGTGGAGCGCGAGCTCTTGCCCAACGTGCCGCGCCTGGGCGAGCGGCTGCTGGCCGGTGCGAAGCGCTTGCAGGAGAAGTATGCGGTCATCGGGGACGTGCGCGGGCGGGGTCTGATGATCGGCGTCGAGTTCGTGAAGGACCGGGCGACCCGCGAGCCCGCACCGGAGGTCCCGCACGACCTGGTCGAGCGGGCGTTCCGGAAAGGCCTGCTGCTCCTGGGCGCGGGGAAGAGCGCGCTACGGCTCGCGCCACCACTCGTCGTGGACGAGTACGACGTGGACACCGCACTGCGCATCATCGACGAGTGCCTGCGAGAAATGACGGATTAGGTGTCGTCCAAGGTCATGTCGATGCGGGACGCCGTCTCCCGCTTCGTCCAGGACGGTGACACCGTCGTCATCGAAGGTTTCACCCATCTCATCTGCTTCGCCGCGGGTCACGAGATCATCCGCCAGCGGCGCCGCGACCTCACGCTGGCCCGGCTCACGCCGGACTTGATCTACGACCAGATGATCGCCGCGGGCTGCGCCCGGAAGCTCGTCTTTTCCTGGGCCGGTAATCCGGGGGTCGGCTCGCTGCACGCGTTCCGGCGCGCGGTAGAAGGGAAGCCCGCGGGCGGCGGGCTCGAGATCGAGGAATACTCCCACTTCGGGATGGTCGCCCGGTTTTCGGCGGGAGCGGCGCGGCTCCCCTTTTGGCCGCTGCGAAACTACATGGGCACCGATCTGCCGGCGGCCAACCCACGCATCCGCACGGTCGCGTGCCCATATACGGGCGAATCGCTCGCCACGGTGCCGGCGCTCAATCCCAGCGTGACGATCGTGCACGCGCAGCGGGCCGACGCGGCAGGCAACACCCAGATGTGGGGCCTCGTCGGCGTGCAGAAAGAAGCTGCATTCGCCTCGGAGCGCGTGATCGTCGTGGTGGAAGATCTGGTGCAGGAGGCGGTCATCCGCTCCGATCCCAACCGTACCGTGATTCCGGGCATGATCGTGAGCGCCGTGGTGGTCGAGCCGTGGGGGGCGCACCCCTCCTACGCGCAGGGCTATTACGACCGCGACAACGATTTTTACGTCGCCTGGGAAGGCATCTCGCGCGATCCCGATAGGCTCACGCGCTACCTCGAGGAGTTCGTGTACGGTGTGCCCGACCGCGCCGGCTACATGGAGAAACAGCCTCAACTGGCCGTCAGACTTAAGGCGAAAGAGCGACTCTCCGGCGGAGTCAACTACGGCTTCTAGCCCGGCGTACACTCCCGACGAGATGATGGCGGCCGTCGCGGCGCGCGAGCTGCGCGATGGTGAGGTGGTCTTCGTGGGGATCGGGCTTCCGAATCTCGCTTGCAACCTGGCGCGCGCGACGCACGCGCCCAACCTCGTCCTGATCTACGAGTCGGGGGCCGTCGGGGCTAGCCCCTCGCGCCTGCCGGTGTCGATCGGCGACCCGGCGCTCGTGACCGGGTCGCTCATGGTGTGCGGCATGGCGGACGTGTTTCAGTTGTTCCTGCAGAACGGCAGGATCGAGGTCGGCTTTCTGGGCGGCGCGCAGGTGGATCGCTACGGCAACATCAATACGACCGTGATCGGGCCGTATGAGCGTCCAGCGGTGCGGCTCCCGGGGTCGGGCGGCGCGGCTGAGATCGCGGTCCACGCGCGGCGCACGTTGATCGTCGCGAAGCTCAACCCGCGGGCTTTCCCCGAGCAGGTGGACTTCGTCACGAGCCCTGGGCAGGGGCGTGGCGGGCGCGGTCGGCGCGAGCTGGGCATGCCGGGCGCGGGGCCGGTAAAAGTCATTACTGACAAAGGCATCCTCGAAGCGGACCCGACGACTGGGGAGATGGTGCTGGCGGCGCTCTATCCCGGCGTCACAGCGGACGACGTCCAAGCGGGCGTTGGCTGGCCGCTCTCGCGCCGGCCGCGCCTCGGAGCCATCGCGCCCCCGAGCGCGACGGAGCTGCGGTTGCTGCGCGATGTGCTCGACCCGAAGGGATTGTTTCTCAAGTCATGACCGCACGACCATGGCGCGTGTTCGGCCTCGTCGCGATCTGGTCGGCGGCCGCCGGGACGGCCTTCGCTCAGCGCGAGCCAGTCCTGAAGCAGGTCGGCGTGCCGCATGCCTACTACTGGCGCGAGATGTACGTCCCTCAGGTGACGAGCGGTCCGAGCGCCGCCACGTGGTCGCCCGACGGGACCGAGCTGATCTACTCGATGCAAGGCTCGCTGTGGCGGCAACGGATCGGCTCGCGCGTCGCACAACAGCTGACCGCGGGCGAGGGATACGACTACCAGCCCGACTGGTCCCCCGACGGACGGCTCGTCGTGTTCGCCCGGTACGTGCACGACGCGATCGAGCTGCAGCTGCTGAATCTCGCGGCGAAGACCGTGCAGCCCGTCACGGCCAACGGTGCCGTCAACGTCGAGCCGCGCTGGTCGCCCGACGGCACGCGCATCGCATTCGTCTCGTCGGCCTACAACCGGCGGTGGCACATCTTCACGGTCGCGATAGCGGGCGGCGCGCCGGCGGAAGGGACCGTCACACGACTCACGGAGGACAACGACAGCCGGCTGCCACGCTACTACTACAGTGCGTGGGATCACTATCTCTCACCCACCTGGTCCCCGGACGGACGGGAGCTGATCATCGTCTCGAA
>DASQAM010000587.1:0-3145 GCA_035635735.1 Gemmatimonadales bacterium
GAACACGGTCCACCGCGCGGAGAGAGTCACCTTGGCAGGATCGTTCTGGAGCACGGTCGCTGTTCCGAGACTCCCGAGGTTGACGAACAGGCGGTCGTTCAGGTGTGCGTACGCGCCGGTCACGCTCACCGTCGGCCAGTAGAGCCCGAGCTGCTGGTCGCGAACCGCCTCGGCGCGTAAGACGCTGGCGTCGGCCGCGCGCCACCGTTCGTTGCGCTGTCGTGTGATGGCCAAGGCGTCGCGGAACGTGAGGTCGGATGACGACTGGGCGAGCGCCGCGCCGGGTGGTGCGCCGATCAGTAGGCCTGCTACTGCGAGCCTGACGACCGCGCGCCCGCACACGAGCCGGCAAGGGCGCGTGGCGGTTTCACCCGTCGCAAGGCGCTTGCTACCCGCGTGCGGAGACGTCATGGCGAGCATCAGGGTTAGCAACCCGCGGGCCATCGCATAAGCGGTCGGGCCGGGTCGCCGCAAAGGGCCGCCGGCAGGGACGTTGCGGCCAAAGGGTAGCGCCCACGCGGGTCCTGTTCGACGCTTCGCGCGCCGTGATATCTCGCGGGAAATCGACAGGTCGCGGGCGGCGAACGCCAGCCGAAACGATCTCAGAGCGCGACTTTGTCTACGACCAGGAGCGTGAGCAGAGCGGGCAGGTAGAGGATTGAGAGCAGGAACACGCGCCTCGCGCGTGCGGTCGTGACGGCACGCGTCATCGCGACGGACACGCCCGTATACGCGAGGCCGAGCGTGAGCGCCCCGAAGAAGTACCACGCGCCCGTCACGCCCAGGAGCGTCGGCAAGAGGCTCACCGGCAAGAGCGCCATGGCGTACAGCAGCACCATGCGACCCGTGTGACGGCCGTCGGGGTCAGACACCGACAGCATCGCGAGACCGCCGCGCCGGTAGTCTTCCCGATAAATCCACGAGAGCGCCAGGAAATGGGGCAGCTGCCACAGGAACAGGATCCAGAACAGGGCCGCGACGGCCGGCCCGATCGCGCCCCCCGCCGCGGTCCAGCCGCCCACGATCGGCAGGGCGCCCGGCACGGCCCCGATCAGCGTATTGAGGGTCGTCTTACGCTTGAGCGGCGTGTAGAGCAGCACGTAGCTCGCGAGGGTCAGCGCGGCGAGGCCTGCGGTGAGCAGGTTTACCACCACCGCGAGAGACACGACCCCGGCGACCGAGATAATGACGGCGAACAGCGCCGCGGCGCGCGGGGTGAGGCGGCCCGAGGGCAACGGCCGCCACTCGGTACGTCGCATGCGTGCATCGACGTCCCGCTCCCGCACCTGGTTGAACGCGTTGGTCCCCGCCGCCACCAGGGCGACGCCGATGAGCGTTTGCACCAGCAGCCTGATGTCCACCCCGCCGCGCGAGCCGAGATAGAATCCCGCGGCGGCGGTGAGCAGGACCAGCTGGGTGATGCGCGGCTTCGTGAGCTCGAGGAACGCTACCAGATGTGCTCCGACGTACCCGCCAAAATGAAGGTCACGGCCAGAGGTGAGCAATACGCGGGCCATCGCACCGACGCAGGCGCCGCTCGACGCTCACGCGCCATGACATCTCGCGGAAAACTTGGCGGGTCGCAGACTCATCCCGCACCGAGCCAGCCACTTAACCGTGCAGCGATGGCGCCATACTTGCCCAGAGCGTGGGCGAGGAGGACTGACCATGCAGCTCACGCGGGTCCTGCGCGAAGGCTTTATCGCCGGCCTGATCGGCGCCGCGGCGGTCGCGCTCTGGTTCCTGGTTGTCGACGTGATCGCCGGCCGGCCGTTCTTCACACCGGCCATGCTCGGCTCGGCGGTCTTCTGGGGCGTACATAATCCCTCCATGGTGGTGATCGAGTACTCCCGCATCATCGGCTATACGATGATCCACGTGAGCGCGTTCATCATCGTGGGCACGATCGCCGCCGTGCTCGCTGCCGAGGTGGAGATCGCCCCGCACACCTTTTATCTAGTCGTCGTCTTCTTCGCAATCTTCGAGTTCGGGTTCTACGTCACCGTGGCGGTCCTCGCACAGCCGCTGCTCGGCTCGCTCGCCTGGTGGAACGTGGCGATCGGCAACGCCATCGCGGCGTTCGGAATGGGCTACTATCTGTGGCGGGTGCATCCAAGGATCGCGGCGACGCTCAAGCTGCACCCGCTCGGAGGCACGGACGATGACTAATAGGCCTCCAGCGGCACGGCCCGCTCCGCATCGCCGGATTCTTCCCGGACGCTCCATCGGAACCACACCACGCTCGTCGCCGCCCACAGGTAGATCGTCCCCACCACCCACATGAGCAGACCGCCGAGCTGTTGGTCCGCGAGCGGCGTCAGGCCCCACACCCGCGGCGCCGCCGAGTAGAACGGGTAGAGCACCCCCTCCGAAAGGGTGATCATCGCGCCGGCGAGCGACATGGGAAACCCGAGCAAGAAGAGATATACGAGCTGGGTCGGGTAGCTCGCTCGCGGTAATTCCGGCACGGGCGAGAGCACTGGCCACCACATGATCACCGCGGTGGCGATGAAGACGAGGTGCTGCACGATGTGCAGCGGATGGTGCTCGAGCGCCGCCTCGTAGAATTGCGGGAAGTGCCACAGGGTGATCGGCGCGGAGAACAGCACGCCTGCGGCGAGCGGTCGCGTGGCCCAGCGCGCGAACCGGAACACCCAGCGAGGCTGCAGCAGCGGCCGGACCACCGACGCGGGCGCTCCATAGAGGAGCAGGGGTGGGAACACGAGCGTCAGTACCAGGTGCTGCCCCATATGGGCGCTGAAGAGATAGGAGTCGGAGAGGTTGTGGAGTGGACCGTTCAGCGCGAGGCCCAGCACCGTCAGCGCCACGGCGAACGACACCACGCGGCGACGCGGCGCCCTGAGCCCACCCCAATACACATAGAGCCCACCCAGCCCGGCGAGCCCGATGACGACGCTCGGATGCAGGTCCCACTGCTGCCAAGGCGGCACGGGAACCGCCGGGAGCGTCACCCGGCGCCCGCAGCACCCCGGAGCGTCAGGGCACCCAAGAAGAGGAATAGCAGGGCGACCATCACGCCGACCGCGAGCAACAGGGGAGCGCCGAACAGGAAGGTCAAGAACTTGCTGTCGGCCTTCAGGTGCATGTAGAACATCACCACGAGAGTGAACTTGGCCGCCGAGAG
>DASQAM010000588.1:0-3159 GCA_035635735.1 Gemmatimonadales bacterium
GGGCGCCGAGGAGACGAGCGCGAGTCGGGCGATCCGGTCGGGATGCTCGAGCGCGTACAGCAGGGCGAGCAAGCCCCCCCACGAGTAGCCGATCACCGTGAGGCGGTCGAGCTCCCAGTGCCCGCGCAGCGCTTCGAGGTCGAACACGTGCTCCCGCCAGCCCACCGGGACGTCGCGCGGGACCGGTGACCGACCGCCGCCGCGCTGGTCGTAATAGAGGAGCGTGCGGCCGCCCTCGGCGAGGTGGTCGTACTGCGGGAGGAGGTAGTCGTGGTGTGCGCCGGGGCCGCCGTGCAGCACCACCACGGGCGGGCCATGCCCCACGCGTCGCGTGTAGAGGCGCACGCCGTTCAGCTCGACCGTCGTTTCCGTCGTCGTTTCTGGCATCGGGTCTCAACTTAAACAGTTCGCGAGGATGAAGCCGCTGCGCTTGCCCCCCGCCCGCCTCGGGCTCGCCGACATCGCGATCCTCTGCCTGTTGGGCGGCGTGATCGCGATGGTGGTCTCGTTCGCGCGCGAGTTCGAGGCCCCGCTGTCGCAGGCGGTGCGCATCGACCTGAGCCCGGCAGCGTTGCCCAGGTACACCCTGTATTCGCTGTCGCGTGGCGTACTGGCGCTCTTGATCTCGTATCTCTTCGCGCTGGGGTTCGGGTGGGCGGCGGCGAAGTCGCCAGCCGCCGAGCGGCTCCTGCTGCCGCTGCTCGACATCCTCCAGAGCATTCCGGTGCTCGGCTTTCTCCCCGGGCTCGTGCTCGGTCTGATGTCGCTGTTCCCGACCCGCAACGTGGGGCTCGAGCTCGCGGCCATCCTCATGATCTTCACGGCGCAGGCGTGGAACTTGGCACTCTCCTTCTACAACTCCCTCAAGGCGCTGCCGCAGCCGCTGCGGGACGCGTGCAAGGTCGCGGGCTGGCCCCCGGGCCGGACCTTCCGGCAGCTCGAGGTGCCCGCCGCGGCGCAGGGCCTCGTGTGGAACGGGATGCTGTCGATGGCGGGCGGCTGGTTCTTCCTCATGGTGAATGAGGCGTTCCGGCTGGGAGATCACGACTACCGCCTGCCCGGCATCGGATCTTACATGAGCGTCGCCCTCGACCAGGGGAACACCCGGGCGATGGCGCTCGCGATCGCCGCCATGGTGGGGATGATCGTGTGTGTGGACCAGCTCCTGTGGCGGCCGCTGGTGGTGTGGGTCGAGAAGTTCCGGTTGGACGAGAGCAGCGGCGGCGGGCCGGCCCCGTCGTCGTGGGTGCTCGACTTCCTGCGGCGCGCTCGGCTGCCGCGGCGCGCGGCGGTGCTGCAGCGACGCGCCTACCGCCGGGCCCGGCGGGCGGCGCGGCCGCTCGAGCGGCCCTTCCGCGCCGTCGGCCCCGTCATGCTCCGTGGCCCGCGGTTCGCTCTCGGGCATGCAGTGGCACGGAAAATCGGCGCCGGCCTGGCGATCGCCGCGATCGCCGCCGCCGCCGCGCTGGGCGCCTGGCGTCTGTGGCTGCTGGTCGCGCAGCTGGGGTGGGCGGAGTGGGGTCGGCTGGTCTCGTCCGCCGTGCTCACGTTCGCGCGGGTGATGGGAGCAGTGATCGTATCGACCGCGTGGGCCCTGCCCGCGGGGGTGGTGATCGGGCGCTCCCCGCGTCTCGCGCGCGCGCTGCAGCCCGTGATTCAGGTCGTGGCGTCGTTCCCTGCACCGATGCTGTTTCCGCTCGTGATCCTGCTATTCCAGCGGATCGGCATCGGCCTGGGGCTCGGGGCGGTCGCGCTGATGGTGCTGGCGGGGCAATGGTATATCCTGTTCAACGTGATCTCCGCCGTGGCCGCGATCCCCGAGCAGTTGAAGGACGCGGCGACGGTGTTTCGGCTGCCGCGTCGAGCCCGCTGGCGGTCGCTGTACCTGCCGGCCGCGTTTCCGGCGCTCGTGACCGGGTGGGTGACGGCCGCCGGGGGGGCGTGGAACGGCTCGATCGTCGCGGAATACATGGAGGTCGCGGGCCGGCTGCAGGTGACCAAGGGCCTGGGAAGTTTGATCAGCGACGCCACCGCCCACGCCAACTTCCCACTGCTCGCGGGGGGCATCGCGCTGATGAGCATGATCGTCGTTGGCTGGAACCGTTTGGTGTGGCGCTCCCTCATGGGTTGGGCGCAGACCCGCTTCGGACTCGAGACATGACGCCCGGCGCGGTGCTCCTCGAGGCGCAGCATGTGACGCAGCGCTTCCGGCTCCCGAACGGCCAGAACCTCGAGGCGCTGCGCGACGTGTCGCTCGCCGTGCGCGAGGACGAGGTGGTGGCCCTGGTCGGGCCGTCCGGTTGCGGCAAGAGCACGCTGCTCCGGCTGTTCGCCGGGTTGGCGCGCCCGGTCGACGGGAAGGTGTTGTACCGCGGCCAGGCGCTCGACGGCGTGCTGGGCGCCGCGGCGATGGTGTTCCAGTCGTTCGCGCTCCTCCCCTGGCTGACGGTGGCCGAGAACGTGGCGATGGGCCTCGAGGCGCGGGGCGTGGACGGCCCGGCGCGGCGCGACGCGGTGGCCCGGGCCATCAACCTCGTGGGACTGGACGGGTTCGAGCAGGCGTATCCGAAAGAGCTGTCGGGCGGCATGAAGCAGCGGGTGGGGTTCGCGCGTGCGCTCGCCGTGGCACCCGAGATCATGCTCATGGACGAGCCGTTCGGTGCCCTCGATCCGCTGACCGCGGAGAACCTGCGCAGCCAGGTCGTGGACCTGTGGCGCGATCAAGCGACCGGCGTGAACACGCTGGTCATTGTCACGCACAGCGTCGAAGAAGCCGTGTTCCTCGCGGGCCGGATCGTGGTGTTCGGATCGAACCCCGGGCATGTACGTGAAGAGATGGCCAATCCCTTGCCCTATCCGCGGCAGGAGCGGAGCCCCGAGTTCGAGGAGATGGTGGACCGGCTGCATGCTATTCTCACCGCGACGCTCTTGCCCGAGCCGGCGCCGGCCGCGCCGCAGCGCCTCGTGCCGTTCCCCCGCGTGCACGTCTCCGAAGTCACCGGCCTCCTCGACCACCTGCTCACGCGCCCCGACGGCAAGGGGCCGGTGTTCGAGCTCGCGGAGGATCTCGGCGTCGACTACGACCGGATGTCGGCGGTGGTGCGGGCGGCGGAGCAGCTCGGTTGGGTGACGACGCCGGGGGAGATCGTGCAGCTCACG
>DASQAM010000589.1:0-3144 GCA_035635735.1 Gemmatimonadales bacterium
CCCGCTTTATCCGCAACGCGTGCGCGCTCCAAGCGCGTCTCGACCAGCCGCTGGTCATGGAGAACATTCCCGGGTTCTTCGACGTGAAGGCGAGCCAGATGCCGGAGCCGATGTGGCTGCGCCGCTTCTTCGAGGCGACAGGCGCCGGCTTCCTGCTCGATCTGCCGCACGTGTGGCTCGAGGCGCACTACCACGATATGGCGCCGGAGCGCTGGCTCGCCGAGTTTCCGCTCGAGCACGTAATGGAGCTGCATGTCGCCGGCGTCGCGGACGACCGAGACCTCGGGGGCCCGTGGATCGCCCCGGTCGAGCCTTCGGACGAGATGCTGGCCTTCGCGGCACACGCGGTGAGCCGCTGCCCGCGGGCCAAGGCCGTCACCTTTGACGCGTTTTCGCCCTCGCTGACCGCCGACGTTCTGTTCCGGAGCGTACAGCGGATTCGAGGAGCCCTATGAAAGCGATCGCGCTCGCGCTCCTGGCGCTGCTGTCGTCGGACCTGGTGATTCCCGCCGGCACGCGGATCCCTATTCGATTCGTGCAACGGGTCACGAGCGGCCGGGACACCGTGGGTACGGAAGTCCTGGTGCAGACGATGGGCGCGCTGGTGCAGGATTCCTGCGTCGTGGTCCCGCCCTATGTCCGGGCAAAGGGCCGCATTGTGGTCTCCCGAGGCGGTGGCCGATTCGGTCGGCACGGCCGGCTCGGGTTGCGATTCGAGTCCCTGGAAGTGCGCGCCGGGCAGTGGGTCCCGATCTCGGCGGTACTCGACACGCTCGAGTACGCCAAGCCGGGCGCGCTCACCGACTCCGGGCTCGTGTCCAGCGGCAAGACGTCGGTCGGCGGGGTCGGCAGGAAGCTCGTGCCGGCTGGTGTCGCCGCGGCCGTGGACCTCGACGCCATCCCGGTGACGGTCCTCGGCGGCTTCTCGCTGATACGGCGGGGGCCCCCGGTGCGCATCCTCGCGGGTGAGATCGGTGGCATCCGGCTCACCGAGCCGCTCGTTCTCCCGAGTCAGGACCCCTGCGACCCCGTGGCGACCCATCGCGAGCTGACCGAGATGCCGGAGCTGCCCAAGTTCGTCCCCCGCTCCGAAAACCGCGCGGGGACCGAGCTGGGCGACCCGTTTAACCTGCTGATGCTGGGTACGTCTGTCGAGATCGACAGCGCGTTTCGCGCGGCCGGTTGGCTCCCCGCGCAGAAGCGGTCCGTGCTCAGCGTCACGCGGGAGGTGACCGCCGCGATCGCGAGCCGGCCCGCGATCACCGCCCCCGTGAGCACGCAGTACTTCGAGGGCCGGCGGCAGGACCTCGCGTACGAGCTGGCGGGTCCGAATGTCCGGATTCGTCATCACATTCGGATCTGGCTGCTCGACAGTCTCTCGCTCGTCTGGGTCGGCGCCGCGACCAAGGACGTCGGAGTGATTTTCAAGCCTTGGGAGCCGCAGGCAACGCATCGCATCGAGTCGCACATCGATTGGGAGCGCGACCGGGTGGTACACGATCTCGAGGCGAGCGGCTGCGGCGATCTGCTGGACTACATGCGCCTTCCTGGCGCGGTCACCGAGGCACGGAACGTCTCCGGCCAAAAAGTCGTGTCCGACGGCCGAACGGCCGTGGTACGATTGCGTCCCTGTGCTCCGGCGGAGACGCCCTGACCGCCATGCCGAGCGATCGGGCCCTGCAGGACGACGTGATTCGCGCGCTGGCCGACGCGCCCTATCGTGCATCGCACGCCTGGCGGCGCCGGGAGCTCGCTGATCCCGACCGGGTGGAGCGGTACGCGCGCTTCTTGGCGCGGCATTTCTATTACGAGCGGATCGTCCACTTCTTCAAGTACTCGCGCG
Source organism: Gemmatimonadales bacterium (assembly GCA_035635735.1). GTDB lineage: Bacteria > Gemmatimonadota > Gemmatimonadetes > Gemmatimonadales > GWC2-71-9 > AG41. The sequence goes on from DASQAM010000589.1 coordinate 1,844, forward strand.
CCCTGGCCCGCGTGACGGGCCGCGCGCCCGAAGCGGTCCTCGCGTCTCCGGCGTTTGATGCGCTGCTCCCCACGCTCGTGCTCGGCAGCCGGGAGACTGCGATGGCGGTAGCACGACTCGTGACGGCGCACGTCGCGGGCGGCGGGGTGTCCGTTCCCTACCTGGCGGACCTGCTGCGGTACGAGGAAGCGATGATGGTGGTCGAGGCGGGAGCCCGAATCTGGCGAGACGCCGACGAGGCGGAGGGAGCAGGGAGCCGGGAGCGGTACCGTCCCGAGACAGTAGAGGGCACGGTTCTCTTGGAGCTGACCTATGACCTCCCCGCCGTCCTCGCAAAGTTGCTCCAGCCCTGGACGGAGCTGCCGCAGGCGCCCGAGCGTCGCACGAAGCTGCTCGTGGCGCGGTCGCCGCACGGACGGGTCGCGGTCGCGAAGAGCGACGAGAGCGTGGCGGCGGTGATCGAGCTGGCCGACGGCAAACGCACGCTCGAGGAGCTCGCGCGGGGAGCCGGTTTGCCAGTGGCCGAGCTGCACCAGACGCTCCAGGGACTGGTGGACCTCGGCGCGGTGCGGTTTGCCACTGGGAGCTGAGTGGAAGTCCAGGTCTTCGGGGTCAGAAAGAGCGCCGACACGCGCGCCGCCCTCCGGTTCTTTGCCGAACGGCGCATCAAATGTCATTTCGTGGACCTGAACGAGCGTGCCGCATCGCTCGGCGAGGTGCGGCGCTTCGCGCAGAAGTTCGGAGTGCAGTCCCTGATCGACCGGGAGTCGAAGCGCTTCACGGAGCTCGGCCTCAAGTCGGCGCTGCTCTCGGAAGAGCGCTGGCTCGAGAAGCTCACGTTGGAGCCCTTGCTCCTCCGGATGCCGCTGGTCCGCTACCAGCAGCAGCTGAGCGTGGGCGCAGCGGAGGAGACCTGGCGGGCCTGGCTCGCCGCCGCGCAAGCATCCCCATAGTTTCCTGATCGCCATGCCAACGGAGCCACCCATGACCACCAAATACGAAAGTGCCGATCTGCTGCTCAAGCTGTACGACCTGCGCCGCGAGCCGGTGTTGCGCAAGGCACGGGCCTGGTTCCGAGAGGAATTCCGCCCCCACACGGCGCAGGACGTGCTCGTGGCGTATCGAGGAAAGCGCAGTGCGTATTACCGGATGGTGACCACCTACTGGGGTATGGCCGCCACGCTGGTCCTGCACGGTGCCATCGATGAGCAGATGTTCGCCGACGTGAACGGCGAGCACATCATGGTGTACGCGAGGCTCCGGCCGTTCCTCCCCGAGCTGCGGGAACAGCTCAACAACCC
>DASQAM010000590.1:0-2488 GCA_035635735.1 Gemmatimonadales bacterium
CAGCTACCACCAGGCCCGCGTTGCCTTCCCGGGGCACGACGCGCTCGCGGCCATCTCGGTGGATCAGCCCCTGACCAACGGCGTGCTCGACGCGCTGGCAAAGGTCTCGGACATCGCCCTCGTCCGCTTGGTGAATTTCGGGGACTAGTCCGCCGCCTGCTGCTGGGGAGGCGGCTCCTCGTCGGCCAACAGGCGGAACGACTTCACCGCGCCGGTGAGCTTGTCGGCCGCCTCGGCGAGCTGGTTCGCGGACGAGGCGATCTCCTGGGTGGACGCGCTCTGCTCCTCGCTCGAGGCGGCGATCTCCTGGGCCGACGCGAGCAGGGTCTCGGTGCCCTGGGCGACCGATCCGAGCCGCGCGCTGATCTCCTCCACCAGCACGCGCATCTCGCCCGCCATCTTCGCGATCTCCCGGCCCCACACGTCGCTCGCCTGAGCCTCCGCGGCCACGGTCCCGAGACCCTGTGCCGCCGTCTGGGCCGCGTCCCGTGCGACGCCCGTACCCTGGGCGAGCTGTGTCAGCCGGTCGCGGGTCGCCTGCACGCGGGCGAGCACCCCGCGCACCGTGTCGGCGGTGTCGCCCGCCGCGGCCGCCGCCACCGAGGCGAGCTTCCGCACCTCGTCCGCCACGACCGCAAAGCCGCGTCCCTGCGGTCCGGCGCGCGCCGCCTCGATCGCCGCGTTCAGGGCCAGCATGTTCGTCTGCGTGGCGACCGCCTTGGCCTGCGTCACGAACTTCTGGATGTCGGCCGAGGCCCGCGCCAGCGCTTCGGCCTCGGCGGCACCGCGGTTCACCTCTTCCGCGAGCGTCGCGAGCTGCACCGTGCTCTGATCCAACACGTCCTTGTTGCGCCGGGCGACTTCGGCGACGGCGGTGTTGCGTCGCACCGAGTCCTCGGCACCCGCGGCGAGGATGGTCGCGATCTGGAGGATCTTGGCCGCATCGTCCGCCCCGGCGCGCACCAGCTGGGCCTGCTCCGCCGCCCGCTTGGTCAGGTCCTGGCAGGTGGCGGACATCTCCTCGGTGGACGCGCTCATCTGCTCGGTCGAGGCCGAGATTTCCGTGGCCATCGCCGCCGCTTCGTCCGCCGCCGAACGGATCGCGCCGACCAGGCGGCGCAGCGCCACCACCATGCTGTGCACCGAGGTCAGGAGGTCGCCCACCTCGGCCGTGCCGGACCGCTCGACGGTCACCGAGAGGTCGCCGCCTGCCACCCGGCTCGCGATCGCCCCCGCCGCCTTCACCGGCTCCGTCACGCGCTTGTTGAGGCGGCGCCAGAACGCGAACAGCAGCGCGAGCGTCGCCCCGAACAACACGACTGTCCAGACCACGATGTTCGCTGCCGCGGTGCGCGCGGCTGCGTAGGCCGTCCCCTCGGGCTGGCGGAACACGACCCACCACTTGCCGTTGTCGACCGGCACCGTCACCACGAGGTCTTCGCCCGACGGCCCCGGTACCGTCGCCGTGTCGGGTCGCTCCCGGCGCGGCACGGCGGCGGCGTCGGGAATGGGGTGCAGCAAGTCGGCCTGATTCGGTTTAACCCCGCTCCCACCCCCTCCCACGATCAGCATGCCCTGCGCGTCCACCACCTGGAGCCGAACCCCGGCACCAGCGTCGGCGGCCGTGAGCAGCTGGGATAGGCGATCGAGCGGGAACACCGCCTTGAGCACCCCCACCGGTGCGCTCAGGCGCGGCGCCCGGATGGCCACGTCGTACTCGAGCGACACGGCGGCGACCGACGAGTCGTACCGCGGCGCGCCCTCGTAGAGGCCATCCGTCACCGCTTGCCGCCACCAGTTCTCATCCGACTGCACGAAGTCGGAGGTCCGGTTCGAGGCGAGGACGGAGTACCCGTGGCTTTCCGTGAAGAAAAGCTCAGAGAACTCCGATCGTTGGACGTAGTCGCGGAGGTAGGCAGCGAGCTCGGGATCTCCACCCAACACGTGACGCTGGCTGAACATCCGCTCCAGGGTGGGGGTGTCGAGCTGCGGCAGGCGCCGGCTGATCGCTTGCTGCGACCCGTCGAGCGCCGCCCGCACGATCGCGGGCGACCGCGCCAGCGCCTCAGCTTCCCGGCGACGTTCCCGCAGGTACATCCCGACCAGGGACGCGACGTGCGTGGCCACGTCCTGGTCGCGCTCGTTGGCCTGCCGCTCGACTATACGCGTGACACTGCGGCTAGAGAGCAGCGCGAACCCGGCCACGAGCACGAGGGCGACGACGGCCCCCATGAGGAGGAAGCTCTGCCGGAGCTGCGGGGTGCGGCTGGACATGTCGAGGGTCGGGAGCGAAGCTACGCAGGGTTACCCGGCGGGGCAAGCCTGTTTATTTTCATGCACTTATGACCCAGGTGCCCAGCTACGACCCGGCGGTCGTCGAAGCGCGGTGGCAGGAGCGATGGGCGCGCGAGCGCACCAACGAGCCCGACTTGGACCAGCCACGCCGGCCGTTCTACAACCTCATGATGTTCCCCTATCCCTCCGCAGA
>DASQAM010000591.1:0-9096 GCA_035635735.1 Gemmatimonadales bacterium
CCAAGGTCACGGTGATCACCCGCAAGGCGTACGGCGGCGCCTACGACGTCATGAACTCGAAGCATGTGCGGGGGGACTACAACGTCGCCTGGCCGACGGCGGAGATCGCCGTCATGGGCCCGAAGGGCGCGGTGGAAATCCTCTACAAGGACGACGCGACCGAGGCCCGCGAGACCGAGTATCGGGAGAAGTTCGCCCACCCGTATCTCGCGGCCGCGCGCGGCTACGTGGACGACATCATCGATCCGCGCGACACCCGGCCCCGGCTGATCGACGCGCTCGCCACCCTTGCCACCAAGCGAGACCGGAATCCGCCCAAGAAGCATGGCAATATCCCTCTGTAGCGCGCTGGTGCTGGTGACGCTGTCGCAGGCGCCGCCCCCCCCGGTCGCCCCGACCGATTCGCTCGCCACGCTCCGAGGCCGGACCGCACGCGACTCCTCCGATGCCCAGCTCTGGTTGCTGATGGGGCGCGCGTACCTGGGACTGGGTGTGGAGGCGCACGGGGCGACTCATCGCTCGAGCGAGGACAGCGTGTGGACCCGCGCCGTGCTCGACACCGCGGAGGAAGCCTTGGGCCGCGCGGCGGCGCTCGCCGGTCCGTTGGGGTCGAGCGCGGTCGGCGACAGCGCCCGCGTGTTTCGGGTCGGTGCGTGGGCGGCGCGCTCATGGCTGGGGTGGGAGGCCGGTGGCGTGAAGGCCGGCGTCGAGGCGTGGGGGCCGCTGCCCATGGACCTGCGCGTTCCACCGGTGCTGGACGAGCTCGGTGAGAACCTGTTGCGCGCCTGCCCGGCCGGGGGCGTGCTGCTGACGGCGGGAGACGCCGATTTCTACGCAGCCTGGTACATGCGATTCGCCCGCGGTCTGCGGCCGGATCTGCTGGTGCTCCCCCTGGCGGCATGGCGCTCCGACGCGGTGCTGCGGGCGCGACTCATGGCGGACTTGAAGCTCGGGCGTCGCACGGGCGACGATGCCTGGCTCGCCGAGCTGGTGCGGCGACGTCCGGTATGTGTGAGCATGGCGTTCGAACGGCCACCGGAGACGCGGCCACGCATCCGGTGGGAGACCCGGCCGCTCGTGTGGGTGGCCGGACCGGAAGGGAAGAGCCCACGAGTCCCGCCGCGTGACTTCGTGTTCGGGGCGCTGCGCCTGGCGCTGGACGGCAGCGACCCGTGGGCCGAGCCCGCGCTCGCGGCCTACACCCGGGCCGCGCGCGCCACTCCCCCGCTGTGCGATGCGATGGCGACGTTCAAGGTGGCCGCCGACGTGCCGACGTGCCGGAAATAATGTCACCTACCATCAAGCGCGTGCTGGTCGCCAACCGCGGCGAGATCGCCTTGCGGATCATCCGCGCCTGCCACGAGGAGGGCCTCGAAGCGGTGGCGGTCTATTCCGAGGTCGATCGCCTGTCGCCCCATGTGCGCGCGGCCGACCTGGCAGTGCCGCTCGGGTCTCCGACGGCAGCCGAGTCGTATCTCGACATCGGGAAGCTCGTGGCAGCGGCGCAGAGCTCGGGGTGCCAGGCGGTACACCCCGGGTACGGGTTCCTGTCGGAGCGCGCGCCGTTTGCGGAAGCGGTGGCGGCGGCCTCGCTCGAGTTCATCGGGCCGCCGGCGGCGGCTATTCGAGCGATGGGCGACAAAACCGAGGCGCGGCGCCGCATGCAGCAAGCGGGCGTCCCGATTGTGCCTGGCTCCACGCGACCGCTCGCCGACCATGTGCAGGCTCGACCGGAGGCGGCCCGGCTCGGGTATCCGGTACTCCTCAAGGCGGCCGCGGGGGGCGGCGGCAAGGGCATGCGGTTGGTACGAGAGGAAGCCGAGCTCGAGGCGGGATTCGCGGCGGCATCGAGTGAAGCGCGCAAGGCGTTCGGGGCAGATGAAATCTATCTCGAGAAGTACCTCGACCGGCCGCGCCACATCGAGATCCAGATCCTGGCGGATTCTTTCGGCCGGGTGGTCGCGTTGGGGGAGCGCGAGTGCAGCATTCAGCGACGTCACCAGAAGCTCATCGAGGAGGCGCCCTCCGTGGCCGTGACGCCGCCGCTGCGACGCCGCATGAGCGACGCGGCGACCGCCGCCGCAAGCGCGGTGGGCTACCTCGGCGCGGGCACGATCGAATTCCTGCTCGCGCCAGGCGGAGAGTTCTACTTCCTGGAGATGAACACCCGGCTCCAGGTCGAGCACCCGGTGACCGAGCTCGTCTACGGGGTGGACATCGTGCGCGAGCAGCTGCGCGTGGCGATGGGCCAGCCGCTGCGCGTGCACGCGGGCACGCTGCAGCCGCGGGGCCACGCCATTGAGTGTCGCATCACGGCGGAGGACCCGGTCAACGACTTTCTCCCCGCGACGGGCGTGGTGCGCTACCTCCGCGTGCCCGGCGGGCCCGGGGTCCGCTGGGATGGTGGAATCGAGGAGGGCAACGAGGTCACGCTGCATTACGACCCGCTCATCGCGAAGCTCATCGTGTGGGGAGAGACGCGCGTTGTGGCACTCGAGCGCATGCGGCGTGCCCTGCGCGAGCTCACGATCGTGGGCATCCCGTCGTCCCAGGCGTTTCACCTCCGGGTGATGGACGACCCGGAGTTCCAACGCGGGGACCTGGACGTCACCTATCTCGAGCGCGCCGGCGCGCGGCTCCGGGTCGGCGAGCTGCCAGCCGAGCTGACCGGGCCGCTCGCCGTGGCGGCCGCACTCCTCGCCGAGGAGCGACGCGCGGCCACACCTCCACCGGCACCGTCCGCCCCGCCGCCCGATCGCCAGTCTGCCTGGGTGCTCACGGCGCGCCGGGAAGCGTTGGGCCAATGAGCGACGTCGTGGCGATCACTGCGATCGCCGCGGGTGGGGAGGGCGTGGGCCGGCTGGCCGACGGCCGCGCCGTGTTCGTCGCCCGCACCGCCCCGGGCGAGCGGATCCGGCTGCGCGAGGGCGTGAAGCTGCACAAGAGCTTCGCCCGCGGGGAGTTGGCCGAGATCGTCGCCCCCGGCGCGGCCCGTGTTACCGCGCCGTGCCCCCACTACGTGCAAGATCACTGCGGCGGCTGCCAGCTGCAGCACGTCACCTACGAAGCACAGCTCGCTGCCAAGCAGGCGATCGTGGGGGACGCGTTGCGGCGGATCGCCAAGCTCGACGTCGGCGACCCCGAGATCGTCGAAGCGGTCGAGGAGTGGCGGTATCGAGCGAAGCTGAGTCTGGCGGTGAAGGGCGGTGGAGGGCGGGTGAGGGCGGTGGGTCTCCATCCCTATGACCGGCCCGCCGCGGTGTTCGACTTGAAGGATTGTCACATCGCGGACTTCAAGCTGATGGCCCTGTGGCGGGAACTGAAACAGCGGCTCGAACTCCTACCCGCGCGACTCACGCACCTGATCCTCCGCCTCGACCGAGAAGGCCGGCGCCACGTCATCGCGGAATCGAGCGGTGAGCCGTGGCTGAACTCGGAGGCGCTGCGCGCGGCGCTCCCCGACGGCGCTAATGTGATCTGCTGGTGGCAGCCGGTAGATGGCGCCGCTCGCGTCGTCGCCGGCCCGGCCACGGGATTCCCTGCGACCGCGTTCGAGCAGGTCAACCCGGAGATGGGCACGATCGCGCGCGGCTGGGCAGTCGAGCAGCTGGGCGACGTGCGCGGTGCCGTGGTGTGGGATTTGTATGGAAGAATCGGGGACACCGCCGTCGCGCTGGCGGAGCGCGGGGCGCAGGTGGTCAGCGTGGACGCGGACGAGAAGGCGATCGACTGGGCGCGCCGGCGCGAAGTCCCGCGTCCGGTGCGGTTCATTGCGGGCAGGGCGGAAGACGTGCTGCCCACACTGCCCGAGCCGAGCGCGGTGGTGGTGAATCCCCCCAGGGCGGGCCTGCATTGGAACGTCACGCTGCGGCTCACGGGACAACCCGTCAACCGGCTGATCTACGTCTCGTCCGACCCGGCCACGCTGGCCCGCGACCTGCACCGGCTGAGCGCGACCTACCGCGTCACGGGCGTGCGGGCGTTCGATTTCTTCCCCCAGACGGCGCAGGTCGAGACCGTGGCCGTGTTGGAGGCGGCGTGAAAACCAAAATGCGGAATGCGGAATGCGGAGTGCGGAATGTCGGTGCGACCGTCGCGCGGCGAGCGACCTTTCACGTCAATTCCGTATTCCCCATTCCGCAGTCCGCATTTGGGGTGGGGGGAACGGTGCGATGAAGTATTTCGTGACCATCGGTACCCAGACCATCGAGGTGGAGATCGATGGGCCCCGCGTGCGCGTGGGCGGGGAGGCTTTCGAGACCGACCTCGCCCCCGTATCGGGAACGCCCCTCTATCACCTGCTGCTCGGTGGAGCGTCGTGGACCGTTGCGGCCGAGCCGCTCGAGGGTCCGGGGCGGTGGGTGTTGGGGTTGGTGGGCGAGCGGGTGGAGGTCGCGGTGCAGGACGAACGCAGCCGCGGCATCGAGGCGGCGAGCGGCAAAAGCAAGCGCGCGGGTGGCGGCGGGACGGTGCGTGCGCCGATGCCCGGCCTGGTGGTGCGGATCGAGGTAGCGGAAGGGCAGCGGGTGGATGCGGGGGCCGGTCTCGTGGTGGTAGAGGCGATGAAAATGGAGAACGAGCTGCGCGCGCCACGGCCGGGGATGGTCCAAACGGTCCACGTCGCCGTCGGTCAGGCGGTCGAAAAAGGTGCCTCGCTCGTGACCCTCGCGAGCCCGGAACCCTCGGGTTGACAGGCCCTTACGGCCCGGGTATAGTTCGCGGCTGTTACCGAGCGGGCTTCCTTGGGAAGGGCGGGAATGAAGACGTTCAGTCTGCGAAAAGAGGACGTGACGCACCGCTGGTTCGTGGTCGATGCGGCCGGCCAGCCGCTCGGCCGGCTGGCGAGCCGGGTGGCGCAGATTCTGCGCGGGAAGCACAAGCCCACGTTCACGCCGCACCTGAACAGCGGCGACTGCGTCGTGGTCGTGAACGCCGCCCGGGTCAAGCTCACGGGACGCAAGCTCGAGCAGAAGCGCTACTTCCGGCACACGGGCTACATGGGCCACGAACGCTTCGCGCCACTCAAGAACGTGCTCGAAAAGCGGCCCGAGCGCGTGATCGAGAAGGCGGTGTGGGGCATGCTGCCGAAGACGACGCTCTCGCGTCAGAAGGTGAAGCAGATGCTGAAAGTCTACGCCGGTCCCGAGCACCCGCACGCGGCGCAGCAGCCCGAGCCGCTCAGCCTGGCGGAGGCCCGATGAGCTCGGCCATAACGCCGGAGCTGCGCTGGCACGCGGTCGGGCGCCGCAAGGTGGGCGTGGCGCGCGTGTATCTCACGCCGGGCTCGGGGAAGTGGAACGTCAACGGGCGCACGCTGGGCGACTACTTTCCCCGGCCGTCGCTCGTGTCGCACATCCAGCAGCCGTTCACGGCGACCGACACGCTCGGCGCCTTCGACGTGCGGGCGCTGTGCCGGGGCGGCGGGGTGACGGGGCAGGCGGGGGCGATGCGACTCGCGATCGCGCGGGCGCTGTGCCTGGCGGACGAGCGGCATCGCAAGAAGCTGCGGGAGCAGGGACTGTTGACGCGGGATCCGCGGGTCGTCGAGCGCAAGAAGCCGGGCCGCGCGGGCGCGCGCAAGCGGTTCCAGTTCTCGAAACGGTAAGTGGTGAGTGGTGCGTGGTTCATGTTGGTGATGACGGCGACAACCACATACCACGCACCACGCAGTTGAGGTAATCACTCACGCTGCTTGATTCGGTGTTGGGTCCCCGCCAAGCGGGGTGGCACCGAAAGTGAGAGCAGCGGCGGATCAAAACCCACGAAAGGGAGTGCATGGCGCAGCCTCAGTTGCAGGATCTGCTGGAAGCGGGCGTCCATTTCGGCCATCAGACGCGCCGCTGGAATCCCAAGATGCGCCGGTTCATTTTCGCCGAGCGGTCGGGGATCTACATCATCGACCTCCAGAAGACGCTCCGGCAGATCGAGGCCGCGCAAGAGCTGCTCCGCGGGGTGGTGCTGAAGGGTGAGAACGTCCTGTTCGTCTGCACCAAGAAACAGCTCAAGAACATCCTCCAGGCGGAGGCGCAGCGCTGCGGGGCGTTCTACGTGACCGAGCGCTGGCTGGGCGGTACGCTCACCAACTTTCAGACCATCAAGAAGCAGATCAAGCGGCTAAAGGAGCTGGAGCAGGGCACCGCCGAGGGCGAGTTCGAGAACTACACCAAGAAGGAGCAGCTGCTGTTCGACCGCGAGCGCGGCAAGCTCGAGAAGTACCTGTCGGGCATCAAGAACATGAGCCGGCTGCCGGGGGCGTTGTTCGTGGTGGATTCGAAGAAGGAGCGTATCGCGGTGGCCGAGGCGAACAAGCTCGGCATTCCGGTGGTCGCCATCGTGGACACGAACGCGGATCCCGAGCTGATCACCGTGCCGATCCCCGGCAACGACGATGCGATCCGGGCGGTTTCGCTCATCACCGCGGCCATCTCCGACGTGATCTCGGAAGCGCGGCACCACATGCCGCTGCGCGAGCCGGCGGAGGAAGGCGAAGGGGTGACGTACTCGACGGAGACCGGCGTCGAGTCGGAGGCGGAGGGCGACAAGAAGAAGAAGCCGGCGCGCCGCAAGCGGCGCCCCAAGCCGGAAGCGATCGCCGCGCGGCTCAAGACGGACGAGGCGCCCGCGCCCGCCCCGGCGGAACCGAGCAGCGCCGCCGAAGGCGAAGGCTAAGCACGCCGGACGCGCGCGTTCCGGTGGATCACCGACCGCCGCCCTTCGAGCCCCAACGGCGCGAGGGCGGCGTTTTCATGAGGAGGAGGAGGAGTGACGATCGTGAGAGAGATTCCGGCCAAGCTGGTGGCGGCGCTGCGCGCTCGGACCGGCGCCGGCATGATGGATTGCAAGAAGGCCCTCGAGGAAACGGCGGGCGACCTGGAGAAGGCCGTGGACGTGCTCCGCACCAAAGGCGCGGCCAAGGCCGATAAGCGCGCCGGGCGCGAGGCGTCCGAGGGCCTCATCGGCCACTACGTGCACCACGACGGCAAGATCGGCGTGCTGGTGGAGCTCAACTGCGAGACGGATTTCGTGGCGCGCACCGAGGACTTCAAGGCGCTGGCGCGGGACCTCGCCGTGCACATCGCGGCCAGCAATCCGCTCGCGGTGCGGATCGAGGACCTGCCACCGGAGACCGTCGCACGGGAGCGCCAGGTGTACGAGGCCCAGGTGGCCGAGCAGAAAAAGCCCGAGAATATCCGCGCCAAGATCGTGGACGGGATGCTAAAGAGGTTCTACGAAGACAACGTCCTGCTCGAGCAGAAGTTCGTGAAGGACGACAAGCGGACGGTGGGCGAGCTGGTCAAGGAGCTGTCCGCCAAGACCGGCGAAAAGATCGACGTGCGGCGGTTCGCCCGGTTGCGAGTCGGAGAAGGCTGAGTGGCGACGGCTCCGCGACCCCGCCTCGCGTACCCGCGGGCCTTGCTCAAGATCTCGGGCGAGGCGTTCGCGGGCCCGCGCGGCGCGGGTGGCGGGATCGACTTCTCGTTCATCGATCAGCTGGGGGACGAGCTCAAGCACGTCGCCGGGGTCGGGGTACAGTTGGGCCTGGTGGTGGGCGGGGGCAACATCCTGCGCGGCACGGCGGCGAGCGAGCAGGGGATGGATCGCGTGTCCGCCGATTACATGGGCATGCTCGCGACCGTGATCAATGCCCTCGCCCTGCAGGACATCCTGGAGAAGAAGGGCGTCGACACCCGGGTCATGACGGCGATCCGCATGGAGGAGCTGGCCGAGCCCTACATCCGGCGCCGCGCCGTGCGGCACCTCGAGAAGGGCCGCATGGTCATCTTCGCGGGCGGGACGGGAAACCCGTATTTTTCGACCGATACGGCGGCGGTGCTGCGCGCGCTCGAGATCGAGGCGAAAGTGCTCCTCAAAGCGACGAACGTGGACGGCGTCTATACCGCCGATCCGAAACAGGACCCCAAGGCGAAGTTCCTCCCGGAGCTGTCGTTCCGGGACGCGCTGGTGAACGGCTACGCCGTGATGGACGCGAACGCCTTCGGCCTGTGCAAGGAGAACAAGCTCCCCATCGTCGTGTTCAACATCAACCAGCCCGGCGCGACGGCCAGGGTTCTGGCCGGAGAGCGCGTCGGCACGATCGTCCAATGACCCCCACCACCTCGCTCCTGGCGGACCACGTCAAGCAGGCGAAGCACTCGATGGACAAGGCTGTGGAAGCGGTGAAGCGCGAGTTCTCGACCGTGCGCACGGGCAAGGCAACGACGTCGCTGCTGGACCTGGTGCGCGTGGACGCGTACGGCAGCGAGATGCCGCTCAACCAGGTCGCAAGCGTCGCCGCACCCGAGCCGAAGCTCCTGACCATCCAGCCGTGGGACAAGGGGCTCCTCAAGGCGGTCGAAAAGGCGATCCTCGCGTCCGACCTGGGACTCACCCCCTCCAACGACGGCAACTTGATCCGTATCCCGCTGCCCCCCCTCAACGAAGAACGACGGCGGGAGCTGGTGAAAGTCGTGCACAAGTTCGCCGAAGAAGGGCGGGTGGCAATCCGCCACGCGCGCACCGAGGCGATCAGCAAGGTCAAGAAGACCGAGCACGTCTCGGAGGATGAAAAGAAGCACACCGAGAAGGACGTTCAGAAGCTGCATGACGATCATCTGCGACAGGTGGACGAGGCGGTGAAGGCCAAGGAAGCGGAGATCATGGAGGTCTGAGATGGCGGACGACCTGCTGTCTCAGATCCGCCTCAACGGGGCCGTGCCGCGCCACGTGGCCGTCATCATGGACGGCAACGGTCGCTGGGCGCGGGAGCGCAGCCTGCCCCGGCCGCTGGGTCACCGGGCGGGGATGAAGGCGGTGCGCGAGGCGGTCGAAGGCGCGCTCGATGCCGGGGTGGAGGTGCTCACGCTGTTCGCGTTCTCGGAGGAGAACTGGCAACGCCCCGCGCCCGAGATCTCCGCGCTGATGCAGCTGCTCGAGGAGTACATCGCGCGGGAAGTAGCGGAGCTGAAGGACCAGGGGGTCGCGGTCCACGTGCTGGGCGACCGCACCCGGCTCGCCCCCGGCGCCCGGACGGCGGTGGAGCGCATCGAGCGGGAGACGCGCGACGGCGCGCGGCTGGCGCTCAATCTGTGCATCTCC
>DASQAM010000592.1:0-5292 GCA_035635735.1 Gemmatimonadales bacterium
TGTGCTTGCCGCCCGCCCGCACGCATTTCTGGCACGTCACGGCCCGGGTGTACGGCCGCCGCTCGAGCCCTTGAAACACGCGCTTGAACTGCACCATCCCGGCGTTGGTGAACAGGAGCGTGGGATCGTCCGCCGGGACCAGGGGGGAGCTGGGCACTTCCTGGTGCCCCTGGGCCTTGAAGAACTCCAGAAACTTGCGGCGGATTTCAGCGGAGGTCATGGGGGAGAATATAGCCGCCTCTGCGACTCAACTGAAAGGTGAGTCGGTACTTAGGTGACTAGCCCGAGGGGTTCGAAATCCCGGGGACAATCTCCGGGATAATCTCCACTCACGTGATCCCCGGGCTGACCGGAAGCCGTTCCTCTGCTGCTACTCTTCCACCCGCCTACCCGCACAGCTCCTCCACCAGCTCCCTCAGCGGCACCCCGGCGTACCCCCGCCGCACGAGAAACGCCAGCAGGCGGCGTTTGCGCACCGGAGCGGGAAGCCCGGCCAGCTGCCGCGCCCGTTTCGTCGCCACGGCGCGCGCCTCGACCCCGGGGTCGATCCCCTCCTCCTCGAGCGCCCGGCGAACCGCGTGCTCCGCCGTACGGCGCTCGACGCCCTGCGCCACCAGATCCCCGAGCAGGCGCGCGGGCCCCTTGCCGCGCGTCGCGCGCAGCGCGGCGTACTGCTCGGCGAATCGGCTGTCATCGAGCAGCCCGCGGCTCGCCAGGCGCTCGAGCGCCGCCTCCACCGCGGCCGGCGGGTGCTGTTTCTTGACGAGGCGTCGCTGCAAGTCCAGGCGGGCATGCGCCCGGCGGGCGAGCGCTCGAAGGGCCGCTCGCTCCGCAGCCTCGATGTCGGCGAGCTCGCGCAGCCGGTCCAGCACCGGGGGGGCGAGCGCCGACCCGACCTGGAGCCTCAGCGGCTCGAGCGCCGCGACGGGGAGGGACGCAAATCGCCCCCGATCCACTTCAACCAGCCGATAGCCCGGCTGGCGCGGATCGGGGGCGAGGGCGGTGAGGGTCGGCACTCACTCCTCGGGGGCAGAGGCCTCCTCGTCGGCCGCCACCGCGACGGGCTTCACCCCGAGGTGCTCTTTCACCTTGGCTTCGACCTCGACGGCCAGGTCCGGATGGTCCTTGAGATACAGCTTCGCGTTCTCGCGACCCTGCCCGATCCGCTCCTTGCCGTAGGCGTACCAGGCACCGGATTTCTCAATGATGCCCGCTTCCGCCGCGATGTCGACCAGCAGCGACTCGTGGCTGATCCCCTCGTCGAACATGATGTCGAACTCCGCCTGGCGGAACGGCGGAGCCACTTTGTTCTTCACCACCTTGACCCGGACGTGGTTGCCGATCACCACCTCTCGCTCTTTGACCGGACCGATGCGGCGCATGTCGAGCCGAACCGAGGCGTAGAACTTGAGCGCCCGCCCTCCGCTGGTCGTCTCGGGATTGCCGAACATGACCCCGATCTTCTCGCGCAGCTGATTGATGAACACCACCGAGGTGCGCGAGCGATTGATCGCCCCCGCCAACTTACGCAGCGCCTGGCTCATCAGTCGCGCCTGCAGGCCCGGAAGCGAGTCCCCCATGTCGCCCTCGATCTCCGCCTTCGGGACGAGAGCGGCGACGGAGTCTATCACCACCACGTCCACCGCCCCGGACCGCACCAGGATCTCCGTGATCTCGAGTCCCTGCTCCCCCGTGTCCGGCTGGGAGACTAGCAGGTTGTCGATGTCCACCCCCAGCTTCTTGGCGTACTCGACGTCGAGCGCGTGCTCGGCATCGATGTACGCGGCCGCCCCGCCCAGACGCTGGGCGTTCGCCACCACGTGCAGCGCCAGCGTGGTCTTGCCGCTCGACTCGGGGCCGAAGATCTCCGTCACCCGCCCCCTCGGAATGCCGCCGATCCCGATCGCCGCGTCCAGGTTGATCGCGCCCGTCGGGATGACCTCCACCCGCACCCGCGGCGAATCGGCCCCCATCCGCATGATGGCGCCCTTGCCGCAAGTCTTCTCGATCTGCGTGATGGCGAGGTTGAGGGCCTTTTTACGCTCGTCTGAGAGCTGCGGGACTTCCTTGTCCGCCGCCATGAGTATCCTCGACATGGGTTGGGAGCCTCGTTTGGTGAGGCCCGAATATACACCGAAGCCCCGGTTATCGCCACCCGGGGCGGAACGCGTCGGCCAGATGCTCCAGCTTGCCATCCACGATCGCGATGCAGTCGAACCGGTAAATGTCCGGCGGCTTCCCGAAGCGGTCCACCCAGACCCGCGCCGCCTTCACGAGCTCGCGCCGCTTCGCTCCCGTCACCGCCTCGAGCGGGCTCCCGAAGGCCCTGCCCCGCCGAGTCTTCACCTCTACGAAGGTCACCAGGTCACCCTGCCGCGCGATCAGGTCGATCTCCGTGTGCCCTACCCGAAACCGATGCGCGACAATGTTGCATCCGCGCGACAGGAGGTACCGGATGGCCTGCTCCTCCCCGGCAATCCCCCGCCGATGCCGCTCGTCCTTCCACTCTGCCGGATCGCTCCTCAGCCCGCTCTTCACGCGTGGAACCTAATAGCTTGGCGCGCGAACCGGGAAACCAAATCATTGCGCGGTGTGCACGTTTTTTGCCGATGCGCTGTCGCATGTCTACCCAGCCGAAAGGCCTCCGCGTGGCCGTGCTGAGCTGCGGCGACCTGGGGGACGCGGTCGCGCGTGCGCTCGGCCGCGTCTCGGGCGTGGGACGCGTCGTGCTCGTGACGGCCCCGTACGTCCGCAAGCCGTTGAGCCTGGCCGGCAAGGTACGCAACGTCTACCGCACGCAAGGTCCGGCGGGGCTCTTCGCCGTGCTGGCCGCCAAGCTCGGGGGCTCGCGCGAGCCGTCGCCTCAGCCCGGCACCGGCGCTGCCGAAAGCGGCGTCGAGCACCACCACTTTCCCGATTTCCACGACCCCGCCTGTCTCGCGACCCTGCGGACCTTCGAGCCGGATCTGGGCGTTGTGGCGGGCACCTACATCCTCAAGGAAGCCGTCTTCTCCATTCCCCGCCTCGGGTCGATCAACCTTCACAGCGGCAAGGCGCCTGAGTACCGCGGGGCCGCGCCCGCGTTCTGGGAGCTCTACAACGGCGAGCGGGAAGTGGGCATCACGATTCACCGCGTCGCGACCGCGCTCGACGCGGGCAACATCCTGCTCCAGGAGACCTTCCCGCTCGATCCCGCCCCGGCGGACGACCCGCTCGCCTATCTCGAGCGCTACCGCCGGGAGGTGCTCCGCCCGAACGGTGTCCGCCTGCTCGCGCAGGCGGTGGCCCGGATCGCCAACGGCGGCGCCAGCGAGCGACCGCAGGACCCGACTCGCGCCAAGACCTACCGCACGCCGGACTACGGCGCCGTGCGCGAGCTGCGACGTCGCGTTCAAGCTCGTCGAACTGGCGGAGGCCGCGTGAAGCGCCGGGTCAAGGCGTTGCTCGGCTTCCTGTTCTTCCGTACCGGCCTGTACCGCTTGTTCTTCCGGGACAAGGCGATCATCGCCCTGTTTCATCGTGTGGACGATCGGCTCGCCGGTAATCCGATCAGCTGCACGGCGGCCGAGTTCCGGGCGTTCTGCGATTTCTTCGGCCGATACTTCCGCGTGGTCTCGCTCCAGACGCTCCTCACCAAGCTCCGAAGAGGCGACGATGTGAGCGGTCATCTCGTGATCACCTTCGATGACGGGTACCGCGACAACTTCGAAACCGCCGCCGTGGAGCTCGAGCGACGGCGGTTGCCCGCGTGCTTCTTCATCGCCACCGAATTCATCGGCTCGAATCGCGTGCCGCCGTGGGACGCCGAGCTGGGCATCACGTCGCGCTGGATGAGCTGGGACGACGTGCGCGCGCTGAGCGAGGGAGGATTCGAGGTCGGAGCGCACACGATGAACCACGTCGATCTGGGTGTCGTGCAAGGGGACGACGCCGTGCGGGAGATCGTGGGCTCGCGCCGTCGCGTGGCCCAGGAGCTCGGCGAGGAAACGCCGCTCTTCAGCTATCCGTTCGGGCGCGCCGACCAGATCACGCCGGGCAATCGCGCCGCGGTGCGCGACGCCGGATTCAGCTGCTGCCTGTCGGCGTACGGCGGCACCGTGCGCTCCCAGGGCGATCCGTTCGAACTGAAGCGCATTCCCGTGTCGCCGTGGTTTCTCTCGCCCTATCAGTACGGGTTCGAGGCCATGCTCGCGACGGACTGATTACGCCGGTCCGCAGATCTCGTCCAGTTCTTCTAGCCCCAGGAGCACATCGCGCGGCTTCGACCCGTTCGCGGGTCCGAGGATCCCGGCGAGCTCGAGCTGATCGATGATCCGGGCGGCGCGACCGTACCCGATGCTCATGCGTCGTTGCAGCAGCGAGGTCGAGCCGAGCTGATTCTGGATGCACACTTCCGCGGCCTGCCGGAACAGGGAGTCACGGTCGCCGGGGGCTCCCATTCCCCCCTCCCCGGCCTCATCACCGGCTTTTTCCCGTTCTTCAAGCGCCGTGACCTGCTCGTCGATGCTCGTGCCCGAGGCCGCCGCTTGGGCGGCGTGTGCCTTGTACCACTCCATCAGCCGTTCGGTCTCCTCGGTCGAGATGAACGCTCCCTGCACGCGGAGCAGCGCGCTCTTGCCGGGCGGCAGAAACAGCATGTCCCCATTCCCCAGCATGGTCTCGGCGCCGTTCTGGTCGAGGATGGTCCGGCTGTCCACCTTGGCAGAGACCCGAAACGCGATGCGGCAGGGAAAATTCGCCTTGATGAGCCCGGTGATGACGTTCACTGACGGCCGCTGCGTCGCGAGCACGAGGTGAATCCCGATGGCCCGGGCCTTTTGCGCCAGGGTCGCGAGCGGCGTCTCGATCTCACCCTGCACCGTGAGCATCAAGTCGGCGAGCTCGTCCACGATGAGCACGATGTAGGGAAAGATCCCACCCGTGTATTCGCCGTCGAGCGGCAGCTCTTTCTGGATCCCGGCCTGTGTGGCCAGCGTCTCGCGGGGGCCCTTGAGCGGCCTCTTCTCCTCGACCTTCTTGTTGAAGTCCACGATGTTGCGGGCGTGGTTGGCGTGCAGCAGCCGGTAGCGCCGGTCCATCTCCCATACCGCCCACTTGAGCACGCTCGCCGCCTTGTGGTGGTTCGTCACCACGGGCAATCCGAGGTGCGGCAGGGCCGCGTACATCGAAAGCTCGACCATCTTGGGATCGATCATCAGCAGCTTGAGCTTCTCGGGCGGGTGCGTGTAGATCAGGCTCGTGATGATCGTGTTGATGCAGACGGACTTGCCGGACCCCGTGACGCCCGCGATC
>DASQAM010000593.1:0-13937 GCA_035635735.1 Gemmatimonadales bacterium
CGGATGGACTTCTCCAGGATCGTTCTCTTCACCACCGACCAGCCGGTGACGCCCGAGCCCCTGAAGAAGATGCCCGCGCCCAGCCCGTCGCGCGCCACGCTGACCGCGTGGCAGCCCGGACGGATGACCGTCACGCTCGACTCCGCGCCTCCGCAACCGAGCTACCTGTTGATCGCCGAGAATTGGTTTCCTGACTGGCAGGCCACCGTCGACGGCCAGCCGGCACCGGTGCTGCGGGGTGACTACAGCCTGATCACGGTCGCACTCCCGGCCGGTGCCAAAGTGGTGGAGCTCGCGTTCCGCTCGAAGCCCTACGAGTTGGGCAGGACGCTGACCATTGCATCCCTCGCCGCGCTCCTCGTCGCGCTGCTCGCGGCCGTGGTCCTCCCCCGGCGCGCCCGGCATGGGTGAGCGAGCGCTGGTTGTCATCCCTACCTACAACGAGGCCGGGAACCTCTCGAGCCTCGTCCCGCAGGTCCTGGCGCAAGACCCCCGCCTCGAGGTCCTGGTGGTGGATGACAAGTCCCCCGACGGCACCGGACAGATCGCGGATGCGCTGGCTGCGAAGGAACCCCGTCTCCACGTGCTGCACCGGGAAGGGAAGCTCGGCCTCGGCACCGCCTATATCACGGGCTTTCGGTGGGCGCTGGAGCGGGGCTTCGACTACGTGTTCGAAATGGACGCGGACTTCTCTCACGACCCTGTACACTTAAAGGAGTTTCTCAAGGCGATCGTCCAGGCTGACTTGGTGCTCGGGTCGCGCTACTTGAACGGGAAGGTGACGGTCGTCAACTGGCCGATGGGGCGCTTGTTGCTATCATACTGTGCGAACATCTACGCCCGCTGGATCACGGGCCTGCGGATCTGGGACCTGACGGGAGGGTTCAAGTGCTTTCGCAGGCGGGTGCTCGAGGGGATCGACCTGTCGCGGGTGCGGTCCAACGGGTACGCGTTTCAGATCGAAATGAGCGTGAGGGCATGGCGCAAAGGGTTCACCCTGAAGGAAGTCCCGATCGTGTTCGTCGACCGAACCGAGGGGCAAAGCAAGATGAACCGGGCGATCGTCCGGGAAGCCGTGTGGATGGTGCCCCGGCTCAGACTGATGGCCTGGTTCGGCCGCATCTAGTCGGGACCACGATCTACAAGATGACGGGGTCGGGTAACGACTTCGTCATGGTCGACAGCCGCCACACGAGCCCCGCCGACTGGTCGGTCGAGGACATCCGGGCGGTGTGCGCGCGGGGCACCGGCGTCGGCGCCGACGGGCTCGTTTTCGTCGGGCCTGGATCGGCCTCGGACGGGTCGGAAGTCGTCCGGATGATTTACTTCAACTCGGACGGTTCGCGCGCGGCGATGTGCGGCAACGCCGCTCTGTGCAGCACACGTCTTGCCGCCCGACTGGGGTTGGCCAACGCGCAGCGCATGACGCTCGAGACCGACGCCGCCACGTACGAGAGCCGCTGCACGTCCGATGGCGAGCGCGCCGAGTTGCATCTCGCCCCGGTGGGCTCGCCCGCGCCCGTGCCGGGCCTGGCGCTCGGGGCAGGTGAGCGACAGGCCGTCCTGGGTACGGTGGGCGTTCCGCATCTCGTGGTCCTCGTGGAAGACGTCGAGCTGGTGGACGTCGTGAGTCGCGGCAGGCTGCTTCGGTCCGACCCGCTGCTGGGGCCTGCCGGTGCGAATGTGAATTTCATCTCCCCGGCAGGCCGAGTGTCCGAGTGGCGCATGCGGACCTACGAGCGGGGCGTCGAGGACGAGACTCTGGCGTGCGGGACGGGTGCCGTAGCCGCCGCCTGCGCGCTTGCCGACTGGGGACTGGCCAAGCTCCCGGTCACGTTCTGGACCAGGAGCGCCAAGCGGCTCGAGATCCGGGCGCGAAAGACCCCGGAGGGGCTGTACGACGACGTCTGGCTAGGCGGGGAGGCGAGGCTCGTGGTACGGGGTGTGATTAACTGAGGCGCTTTCTCCACATTCGGTCAGGTCTCAGCTTAACATAACATATCTTATACGAAGTATCCGTGCCTGAGAAATCACGGATGACCACTCCCCTTGGTCAACTCGCCGAGGCGTACCTTTGCCTCCCCGGCCGCGCTTGTGGAGTCCAGCTTTTCCGTGATCGTCCGGTAGGCAGCCAGCGCTTTCGCCGTATCACCCGCCGCGAGCCAGGCCCGCCCCGCGTCCGTTAGAAACTGGGCGCGCAGGAACGGGTACAGAGCGGCCGCGGCGGCAGCCTCGTACGCCGACGCGGCGTCCTTGGGCCGGAGCGCATTCTCGTACGCTGCGCCAAGGAGGCCGTACGTCTGCGCTCGAAAGTATTTATCGGCCTTGGGGGCAGACCGCTGGAGCACCTCGATCGCCTGCTGCGTCTGGCCCTGCGCGAGCCGGGCCTGTGCGAGCAGGATGCTGGCCTCCTGGGCCCCATGGGTCCCGGAAAAGTTCTCCACCACCTGGGACAGCACGCTCGCCGCGAGCGGGTAGTTCTTCGAGTCGAGCGCGAGGCGCCCCTGCGCAATTTGGCGGCCGGCGCTTCGCTCCGCCGTCTTCGCGGATAAGAGGTTCCACGCGAAGAGCCCCAACGCCACGACGAGCGCCACTGCGAGATAGGCCGCCGCCTGCTTGTGATTCCTGATCCAGGTGGTGAGCGCCTTCAGCGCGTTGGACTCTCCAACCACCGGGCGTCCCGCCGTCGTTACCGTCGTTGCCATACGCCCTCGTCGGGAGGTTGTAAAGGTTGGTGGAACGTGCCCCTGGGGTGACTCGAACACCCGGCCAACGGTTTAGGAAACCGCTGCTCTATCCACCTGAGCTACAGGGGCTAAGCCTTTAAATGTATGGAGGTTACGCATAGTGTAGCAAGGCCTCGACGCGCTCGGTGCGAAGCCGCTCCCGTCCTTTGAGGAAATCGAGCTCGATCAGGAACGTGAAGCCGACAACCTCTGCGCCGTGCGCCCGCACCAGTTTCGCGGCCGCCTCGGCGGTGCCCCCGGTCGCCAACACGTCGTCCACAATCAACACGCGGTCACCCAGGCCCACCGCGTCGCGGTGCATCTCGAGTGCGTCGGTTCCGTACTCCAGGGCGTACTCCACCCGACCCCGGGCCGCGGGCAGCTTCCCGGGCTTCCGGATGGGTACGAGCCCCGCCTCGAGCAGCAAGGCGACCGGTGCGCCAAGCAGGAATCCGCGCGATTCGATCGACACAACGCGCCGGACTTTGGATCCGGCGAACGGCGCCGCCATCAGCTCGACCGCCCGGCGGAACCGCGCCGGATCGAGCAGCAGCGGTGTGATGTCCTTGAATAGGATCCCCGGCTTGGGAAAGTCGGCGACGTCGCGAATGGCCTGATAGATGTCTTGGACCGTGACGGCTTGGGTCACGCGCGAACCTCGTAACTACTTGATATCAAACTCATTTGGGATCGCGACCTCAAGTGGAACTGGAGATCGGTCGACCCGCTCCACCTGTGCCGCAGGCGGGCCCTGTGCCAGCGCACGCTCGAGGTCTGCGAGCGCCGACTCCGAGCCTTCCGCGATTACCTCCACCGACCCGTCGCGCAGGTTGCGGGCGAGCCCCCGGAGCCCGAGACGTGTCGCCTGTCGCCACACCCACCAGCGGAACCCCACGCCTTGGACGTGGCCGTGCACGAGGAAGCGCAGGGCGGCCACTCAGGCCCTACCCTTGCCGCCCCTGCGCGGCCCGCCGGCGGTACCACCAGATGTAGATCGCCGCGATCCCCGCGAGCACCGGCAGCACAACGAGCACGGCGCGTCCGGCGTACCGCCTCGCCTCCTGATTGAAGACCTCGAGGATCACGTCTTCCCGGCTGCCGATGAACCAGCCGATCCAGGTCAGAATGGTGCACCAAACCAGCGCGCCCAGTCCGGTGAACACCACGAATCGGCCCAGGTGCATTCGGGCGATGCCGGCGGGAATCGAGATCAGGTGGCGCACGACGGGCAGCATACGACCCAGGAACGTGCTGATCTCGCCGTGGGCCGCGAAGTAGCGTTCTGACCGATCGAGCGCCCGCTCCGTGATGAGCACGTACTTGCCGCGCCGCAGGAAGAACGCGCGCCCGAGCCAGTGGGCCAGCCCGTAGTTGGCGAGCGCGCCGAGGATACTCCCCAGCACGCCGCAGGCCACCGCAAGCACGAAGCTCATCTCTCCCTTGGCCGCGAGATAGCCCGCGGGCGGCATCACGAGCTCGCTCGGGAGTGGTAGAATCGACGACTCGACCGCCATGAGCACCACGATGCCGGGATACCCCATTCCTCGGAACAGGTCCAGCAGCCATTGGACGAACGAATCAAACATTGAAGCCGTGTTCTCCCAGCAAGGGGACGAATCGCGCCGCGCCGAGAGGCGTGCGGCGCACTTCGTGGCCACCGTGTCCCACCCGCTCGACGAGCGTGAGGGTCTGCGCGCCCTGCTCGCCCAGGGGAATCAGCAGGCGGCCGTTCGGTGCGAGCTGCTCCACCAGCGGCGGTGGGACCTCCGGGCCGCCCGCGGCAACCAGAATCGCGTCGTAGGGCGCGTACGCGCTCCACCCCAGAGTCCCGTCGCCCAAGAGCACCGAGACGTTCGCGATCGCGGCCTCGCGCAGCGCCTGCCGCGCGGCGAGGGCGAGGGCCTCCACCCGCTCGACCGAGAAGACGGTGCCCGCGAGCGCCCCGAGCAGGGCCGTCTGATACCCGGAGCCGGTCCCGATTTCGAGCACGCGCTCCCTGCCCTTGAGGCGGAGCGCCTCGAGATAGCGGGCCTGCGTGAATGGCTGCGAGATGGTCTGGCCGTTCCCGATCGGCAGCGACGTGTCTTCGTAGGCGCGATGCCCCACCGCCTGGGGCACGAACAGATGGCGCGGCGTCTCGGCGAATGCCTTGAGGACGGCGAGGTCCGAGATCCCCCTGGCGCGCAGCGTCTCCACCAGCCGCGCGCGGTATCCCGCGTACGTATCCGTCGCCCCGGTCAGTCGGCGGGGAGCCACTTCCGCACCACCTCGATCAAGTCGTAGTTGGTCATGTCCATGTGGAGCGGCGTCACGGAGATGTAGCCGTCGCTGGTGGCGCGGAAATCGGAATCGGCATCGCCGCTCCAGGTGATGCGACCGCCGCCGATCCAGTAGATCTCCTTCCCCCACGGGTCCTTCATGAGCGCGATTTCCTCACTGAAGACGCGGCTCCCGAGATGCGTCACCTTCACACCTTTGACCTGGTCACCGGGAAGGGCGGGAAGGTTGATGTTGAGCAGCGTCTCCTTCGGGAAATCCTTGACCTCTACGATGCGCTTGAGCAGCGACCGCAGGCCGTTCTTATGCGTCTCGAGCACGTCCAGGTCACCGCCCGCGTACGATACGGCGATACTGGGGATGCCGGCCACGAGGCCCTCCATCGCCGCGGCCACCGTGCCCGAGTAGAACACGTCCTCCCCCATGTTCTGTCCATGGTTGATCCCCGAGATGACGAAGTCCGGCTTCTGCGGCATCAGCATCCCGATGGCGAGGAGCACGCAGTCGGTGGGGGTGCCGTCCACCTGAAAGGCGCCGTCCGGCCGTCGCGTGGCGTGCAGCGGACGGTGCAGCGTGAGCGAGTGCGACGTGCCGCTCTGCTCCCGATCGGGAGCGACCACGGTCACCTGTCCCAGGGCGGCGCACACTTCACCGAGCACGGCCAGGCCGCGGGCGAGGATGCCGTCGTCGTTCGAGATGAGGATGTTCATCGTGCCCCGAAAATGATCGCCCGACCGTAGCGCGTGAAGACGCGGGCCTGCCGCCACGTGTCCGCCCATGGCCGGAAGTGGCTGGGCCGCCCGTCATAGACCGTCGACACCGGCACAAACCGAACCCGCAGGCCCTGCGCCAGCGCGGCGAGCAGGAACGCCGTCTCGAAATCGTAGCCCTGCTCCCCGGGCCGCACCGCCTGAGCCACGCGCCGGGACAACGCCCGAAAGCCGCTCTGGGCGTCCGGAACCCCCGTCCCTGCGATGCGCGACGCCAGCGCCGCCGACAGCCAGTTGGTACAGCGCCGGCCCCACGGCATGGCCCCGGCGCGCGCCCGCGCACCCAACGCTAGGTCCGCTTCGCCGGCCAGCACCGGGCCCGCCAGGCCGGAGATTTCCTCAGGCGGGTGTTGCCCGTCGGCGTCCAGCGTGATGATTACGTCCGCCCCGTCCTCGAGGGCCGCCGCGATACCCGTCGCCAGAGCCGCCCCCTTGCCGCGGTTGCGCGGATGGACGAGCACGGTCGCCCCTTGCCCCCTTCCCGCTCCGCTCGTGCCATCGGTCGATCCGTCGTCCACAACGTAAACGGTTGCGCCCGGAACGGCACGGGACGTCCGGGAGACGACTTCGGCGATGGTAGCGGCGGCCTGATAGGCGGGGATGACGACCGCGACCGCGCGGTCAGCGCGCCCCGGCATTGGGAGAAGCGTTCCCCTCGAGAATGGCGAGAATGGATTTGAGCTCGGCCCGCAGGTCCTTGACGGTCTGGGTCGCGAGCGCGCGGCGTGCCTCCGGCTTCAGGTCCCCGCTGCGCCGATACTGCTCGATCTTCTGGCGCGCCCCCTCGATCGTGTATTTCTCGGTGTAGAGCAGATGCTTCACCAGCATGATCAGCTCGATCTCGCGCCGCTGATACACGCGGTTGCCGGACCGGTTCTTGGCGGGGTTCAAGAAGCGGAACTGGCTCTCCCAGTACCGCAGCACGTGCGGCTTCAGGTCGGTGAGCTGACACACCTCGCCGATCGAGAAGAACTCCTGAACGGGATGGGGGACGCTCATCGCCAGTGCTCCGGTTTGAGCTCCCGCTCCATCAGGTCCGCGACGGCCTGGCTGGGCGATTTCCGGTTGAAGAGCACATGGGCCACCTCGCGTGCGATTGGCAGCTCGACGCCGTGCCGCTCCGCGAGCGTCACCGCAGAGCGCGCGGTGTTCACCCCTTCGACGACCGCGGCGCGCCCCGCCAGCGCATCTTCGAGCCGCTTCCCTTCCCCGAGCTCCACCCCCAGCTGGTGGTTGCGCGACAGGGGACCCGTAGCCGTCAGGATGAGATCGCCCATCCCGGCAAGCCCGGCGAACGTGGCCGGCTCGGCGCCCAGCGCCACCCCCAAGCGCGTGATCTCGGCCAGCCCGCGCGTGATCAGGGCCGCGCGCGTGTTGTGGCCCATGCCGAGTCCTTCCAAGATGCCGGCCGCGAGGGCAATGACGTTCTTGAGCGCTCCCGCGAGCTCCACGCCAAGCACGTCCGTCGCAGAGTAGACTCTGAAGAACCCGGTCGAGAACACCTGCTGCACCCGCTGGGCGATCACGTGCTCCCGCGCCGCCGCGACGACGGCGGTCGGCTGACGCGCATACACCTCCCGCGCGAACGAGGGGCCGGACAGCACGGCGATCGGCGCATCCTTCGGCAGCACGTCCGCCAACACGCAGGAGGGCGTGGAAAGTCGCTCCGGGTCCAGGCCCTTGGACACGCTCACGACCAACGCGCGGCGACCGATCGTGTCCCGCGCCCGGCTCATGACGTCGCGCACCGCGTGGGACGGGGCTGCCGACACGACGACCTCGGCGCCCCGGACCGCCGCCGTGAGGTCCCCGACAGCGGCAACCGCGGGAGCGAGCGCTGCACCGGGGAGGAACATGTGGTTCACGTGGTCTCGATTCACGCTCTCCACCACTTCGGGCTCGCGCGCCCAGAGGGTGACCGTGTCGAAGTCTCCCTTACGAGCGAGCAGGTCCGCGAGCGCGGTGCCCCAGGCGCCGCCGCCGACCACCGCAATCCGCGTCACGCGGCTACCCCTTTCCGCGTCCGGAACCGATTCTCCGTCCCCTGCCGCAAACGCGCGATATTGTGCCGATGCGAGTAGATGATCAGCAGCGCCATGACCACCCCTGCCCAAAACGTGTAGGGTTGCTCGGGGGCCGTGAGCCGCAGCCACAACGGGAACAACACGGCAACCGTGATGGACGCGACCGACACGTAGCCGGAGAGCCACAGGGTGATGGCCCAGATCGCAAGGGAGATCAGGACCGCGAGGGGCGCGAGGGCGAGGAACATCCCTGCTGCCGTCGCCACGCCTTTGCCGCCGCGGAACCGGACGTATGGCGAGAACATGTGGCCGAGCACCGCGGCGAGCCCGAGCGCGACCGTGAACCACGCGGGGCCGTTGGACCAGGGCCCGAGGATCGCCACCGGGATCGCGCCCTTGACCATGTCGATTACGCCGACGGGAATCGCGTACTTCCAGCCGAGCACGCGGTACACGTTGGTGGCGCCGAGGTTGTTCGAGCCGTGCTCGCGCAGGTCGATACCCTTCCCGAGCCTGCCGGCGATGTAGCTCGTCGGGGTGGCGCCGATCAGGTAGGCGAGGAGGAGCATGACGGCCAGCCCGAAGTCGTTCATCCGCGGGCGGTCTCCCGTCTGCGGCGGAGCTTCAAATTCAGCGGGGAGCCGGTGAACCGCCACGCCTCCCGGAAGCCGTTTACGAGGTAGCGCGTGTACGCCTCGGGGATCGCCTCGGGGCGATTGGACACGATGGCAAACCGGGGCGGCGCCGTGCCGATCTGCGACGCGTACAGCAGCCTGACCGACTCTCCCACGGGCTGTGGCGGCTGCTGCCGGTCCACCAGGGACTCGAGTACGCGGTTGACCTCCGACGTGGGCACCCGCTTGGCGCGCTCGTCCGCGACCTCCAGGATCAGCTCGAGGAGCTTGGGCACCCGCTGGCCGGTCTTGGCGGACAGGTACAGGAACGGGATGAACCGCAGGAACGGCGCCCGCTCCTCGAGCTCGCGCTGGCCCCGCGCCGCCGTGTTCGTCTCCTTCTCCTCGATCAGATCCCACTTGTTCACGGCGACGATGATCGCCGCACCCTGCTCCCACGCATCGTTGGCAATCTTCAGGTCCTGGACGTGCATCCCATCCTTCGCATCCACCACCAGGACGCACACGTCGGCGCGCTCGATCGCCCGGGCCGTCCGAAGAGTCGAGTAGAACTCGATGTCGTCCTCAACCTTGCTGCGCTTGCGGAGCCCCGCGGTGTCGATGAACACGAGGGTGTGCCCCTCGTAGCTGAGCGGCGTATCGATCGCGTCTCGCGTCGTGCCGGGTTCATCCGCCACGACCAGCCGCTCCTCGCCGAGCAGGCGGTTCACGAGGCTCGACTTCCCCACGTTCGGCCGTCCAACCACCGCCACGTGGATCTCGGCCTCCTCGCTCGCCTCCGGGGCCGCCGGCAGCAGGTCCACCACGCGGTCCAGCAGGTCGCCCGAGCTCTTGCCGACCGCGGCCGATACGGGGAATGGATCGCCCAGGCCGAGCTCGTAGAAGGCGAGGTGTCGCGTGTCCTTGGGCAGCTGGTCGGCCTTGTTGGCGACCAGGATCACCGGACGGCTGGCCTTCCGCAGGTATTGGGCGATCTCCAAATCGGCGGGATGCACCCCCGTTTCGACATCGACGAGGAACAACACGACGTCGCTGGCCGCCACCGCCGCTTCGACCTGCGTCCGGATCGCGCGGTTGAGCTGGTCTTCGGCGCCTGGGACCATCCCGCCCGTGTCCACCAGCCAAAACCGCCGTCCGTTCCACTCGGCCGCGCCGAAGTGTCGATCGCGCGTGACGCCCGGGCGATGGTCCACGATCGCATCCCGGCCCCCGATGAGCCGGTTGAACAACGTGGATTTACCCACGTTGGGGCGGCCGACGATCGCGACCGTGGGGGCGCCGCTCATCCCTTCCCCTCCCCGTCCCCCAATGCGGAGTGCGGAATGCCGAGTGCGGAATTGAATTGCCGGCTTCGAGTCATGACGTCGGCCTGGGGCGTCGAGGCTGGCACATCTATTCCGCATTCCGCATTCCGCGTTCCGCATTCGGTCAGCACGTCCGTAAAGTCGTACGACAGGTGAACGGGGAATGGCAGCCGCTCCGCCAGGTCGTCGGCGCTCAGGTCGTCCACGAATACCAGGTCGTCGTTTACGGCCTCGGCCGGAAGCAGGACGAAATCCAGGTCCCGCCGATCGCTGAGTGCCCGCTCGATGGCCGCTCCGGGAAGGAGGCCCGCCGTGGTGACCGAGGATCCGAACAGCGTGTTTTCGACCACGACCAGCTCGAAACGGCCCCCGGTCGTCGCCGCGACGTCGGCCAGCACCTGCGGCATCAGCGGACCCATGGCCCTACCGGTCACGACCCCGATGCGTTTGCCGGTGAGGTCGGGAAACCGCTCGACGCCCGCCGCAATCCGGGTCTGAAGAAACCGCACCGAGCCGACGCCGTTTTCGCGTTGCTCGAAATCCCCGTACCACGCGGGGCCCGGCAGGGGCTCTCCCGCCTGGAGATAGAGATCGTCAGCGCCATAGCACCACGGCGCTCCCCGTTCGGCGAGTGCCCGGGTGGCCATCCGGTCGACTGTCGCAAGCGCCGCCCGGCACTCGTCCCGCGTCAGCTCCCGCACCAGACTGTGCTTCGAGAACTCGGTCAGGGCCACCGGGACGATCGAAACGGACAGCACCGCGGGACCGAGACCATTCAGGGCAGCGAGCGTGCGTTCGAGCTCGACCCCGTCGTTCACCCCTGGAACGAGGACGACCTGGGTGTGGAACGCGATCCCCCGCTCGGCGAACCAGCCGAGCTGTGGGATGATGTCGGGCGCTTCGGGGTTGCGAAGCAGCCACCGGCGGATCGTCGGGTCGGTGGCATGCACGGAGACGTACAGGGGTGACAGCCGATACTCGACAATGCGCTCCATGTCCCAGGGCTTCAGGTTCGTGAGCGTCGCGAAGTTGCCGTAGCGGAAGGACAGCCGATAGTCGTCGTCGCGGATGTACAGCGGCGCCCGCAGGCCGTTCGGGTTCCCGTCGACGAAGCAGAAGTCGCAATGGTTCCCGCAACGCCTGATCCGCGGCGGCTCGAGCGTCACGCCCATCGGGAGCCCCTCGGGGCGCTCGATGTCGTACTCGACGGCCTCCCCCGTCGGCAGGCGCGCCTCCAAGAGGAAGCGGTCCTCCGCCGTGAGGAACTCCCAGTCGAGGAAGTCCTCGAGCGGCCGGCCATTGACGGCCAACAGCTCGGTTCCAGACGCGAGCTCCAGCTCGCCGGCGATGGAGTCGGGCGCTACCGACTGCACACGAATCACGGCACTTCCCTGCCCTTCAAGGACTTTGTGAGGCCTGACGTCGCAACCTCAACGCGGGCCGTGACTTCCAAAAGCTATCAAATATGCCTTGGGAAACGCGATCGCGCCAGCCGCCGCTCGGTTCTGGGGTACTCGCGGAGGAGGTCGGCGTCAGCTCCAGACGAAGGTCACGACGGCGCCGGCGGGGAGGGTGTAGCGGAAGGACTGGTTGCCCCAAAGCACGGTGAACGCTCGGTCCTGCGCCTCTGTATTAACGACGATCAGCGCCTTGGAGCCGTCGTCCGAGTTCCGGAAGGCCACGCTTTCGAGCCCGGCAATGCCGGAGGTCGACGCGATACGCCGTGCGCCGGGTCGTACGAACCGGCTGGCATGCGCCAGCGCGTAATACTCCACGTTGCGCGTGACGGCACCGGAGGCCGCGGTGATCGTTACCACGCCACGGCAATCCCCGCAACCGCCTGTATGCGGTCCATGGTTCTCATCCAGCGCGAGGTTCCAGAGAAGCACCCCCTTCGCCCAACCCCGCGTCGCCCCGATAATCAAGGTCTGGGTGAACCACTTGAGATTGTCCGCGAAGTTCGGCGCCCATTCGCCGCCCGAGCACTCGGTGAAGTAAGTGTCCTTGTCCGGGTGGGCGTCGTGCACCAGGGTCTGCGCGGACACGTCTCCGCCGTAGCAGTGCCACGCGACCCCGGCGATGTAGCGAGGCGCCGCCGAGTCGGCGAGCACTTGGAGGGGCGACTGATACTCGTCCCAATTGTGGTCCCAATCCAGGATGAGCGTGCCGATGCCGCTACGCGCGAAGAGCGGCCCGAGATACTGACCGACAAAGGTGGCGCGCGCGGGAGGCTCGAGCCGCATGCCCGGATAGGTCGGCGGCTCGTAGTGGGGCTCGTTCTGCACCGTGATGGCGTAGATGGGCACCCCTTCGGCGCGGTACGCCTCGATGTAGCGCCGGAAGTAGTCGGCGAGGGGCGCGTACGCCTCGGGGCGGAGGGTTCCCTGGATCAGGCTGCCGGTGGTCTTCATCCAGCCCGGGGGGCTCCAGGGCGACGCCATGATCTTGAGCTGCGGGTTGATCGCGAGGGCGCGCTGCACGACGGGCAGAACATAGGCGCGATTGGAATCGATCGAAAAGTGCGCCAACGTCGAATCCGTCTGGCCCGCCGGCATGTCGTCGTAACTGTACTGATGCAGCGAGAAGTCGGACGCGCCCATCGTGAGGCGCGTGAAGCTCAGTCCGAGCCCGGGACTGGGGCCGAACAACTCCTGCAGCAGGGCTTCTCGCTGGACTGGTGTCAGCTTGTTTTGGATCAACCACGCCGACGCGTCGGTGATCGCGGCCCCGAAGCCCACCATCTCCTGATACGTCGTGCCTTCGTCGACCACGATCCGGAGGAGCGTCGCCGGCGGGGTGCCAGAATCGAAGCGGACGTCGGCCTCCCTCGACAACAGCTTCGATCCATCGCCGGTCGTCAGCCATACCTGAGCGGGAGGCCCTTGCGGTGGCGGAGGGCCGGGGGACGGCTCTCCCGGCGCGAGGCGCCCGCACGCCGCGATGGCGCCGAGTGCCCACGCCGCTGTCCGCATCAGTTCCAACCCGGGTTTTGGGTCAGGTTGGGGTTCTTGTTTCGCTCCCCCTGGGGGATGGGCAGCAGGTTACTCGGCGCGCCGTGCACGGTCGTCTCACCCGGGGCGATGGCCCCAAGCTCCGTGGTCTTGGCCGTGATGACGCTGTTGAGGACGCCCCAGCGCGACAGGTCGAACCAGCGCTGCCCTTCGAATAGGAACTCGCGGCGGCGCTCCAGCCAGACGGAGTCCCGGAACGCCGCGGTCGAAAGCGCCGGTACCGAGTCGATCCCGGCGCGTGTGCGTACCGCGTTGAGTGCCTGCCGCGCGGTCATGGCGGGGACGGGAGCACCACCTTCGTTCACGGCTTCGGCATACATCAGCAGCACGTCGGCGTACCGCAGCACGATCCAGTCGTTCGACTGCCTCGCCCAGGCCCGTTGGTGCATGTTCTGGAAGTCGGTCTGGTCCAAGTACTTGATGAACGCTGGACCGAGCGTGCCCGGGGGATCGGTCCACTTGGCGGTGTCGCCGAGTGCGTCGACGTACCCCGACTTGATGAATGTCCCGCCCAGACCACGGGTGTCCAATGAGTCGAAGAGGCGCGCGAGCGATG
Organism: Gemmatimonadales bacterium; assembly: GCA_035635735.1. Taxonomy (GTDB): domain Bacteria; phylum Gemmatimonadota; class Gemmatimonadetes; order Gemmatimonadales; family GWC2-71-9; genus AG41. The sequence goes on from DASQAM010000593.1 coordinate 13,304, forward strand.
GCGCGACGGTCATGAGTCCGTACGCGTCCCCACCGGGGAACCCGGAGGGGAGGCTGAACAGCGTATGCACGCTGCCGGCGCCGGGGTCGAGCAGGCCGTCGTAATTGATCTCGAAGATGCTCTCGGAATTGGTGACCTTGGTCGCGATCTTGAAGCAGTCCTTCCAGTTCGCAAGGAGGGTGTAGCGGCCGGTGGCGATCAGCTGCCCGGCCGTCTGCGCCGCGTTGGCCCAGTCCTGGCGAGTGAGGTACACTTTCGCGAGCATGGCCCGGGCGGCCCCGCTCGTGACGCGGCCGACGTCACTGCCGCTATAGGACGCGGGCAGTCCCGCCGCGGCCTGCTGCAAGTCACTCACAATGAGGGCGTACACGTCGACCGCCGGCGCGCGTGATACCCGGAGCCCGTCCAGCGACTTCACCTCGTGCTCGAGCAGCGGCACGTCTCCGAACGCGCGTACCAGGTTGAAGTAGGCGTTCGCGCGCAGGAAGCGCGCCTCGTTGAGGAGCCGGTCGCGCAGCGTGGGATCCATGGTGATTGGGGGCACGCGATCGAGCACCGTATTGGCGCGGTTGATGATCCCGTACGCGCCGCCCCACATGTCGCCCATCGGCCATTCGCCGGAGTCGAAGATGTA
>DASQAM010000594.1:0-1692 GCA_035635735.1 Gemmatimonadales bacterium
CGCTGCACGGCGCCGCCGGCGAGGGCGTCGAGATCGGCGACATACCACTCGTCGCAGCCGAGGACGTCGCGGTAGGCGCGCGCGAGGACGAGTGGATCGCTCGCCGCGCCGCCGTCCACGAGTTGCGAGCGGACCGGCGCATAGGCTTCGCGCCGGCCACCCCGCGCCAACACGGCCTGGCCGCCCCGCAGGTCCAGTACCGGGATTACGCGCAATGAACGGAGTCCTGGGCTGGGACATCGGCGGCGTGAACACCAAAGTGGCACGCGTCGCCGACGCACATGTGATCGCCGCGCGCGCCGCCCCCTACGAGCTGCAGCGCGATCCCGCGGCGCTCGCGCCGCTGCTCGTGCGCCTGGCTCGCGACCTGGGCGCCGGGCCAGGCGACGCTCACGCCGTCACCATGACGGCCGAGCTCTCGCAACTGTTCCGCACCAAGCGGGAGGGCGTGGCGTTCGTCCTCGACGCGGTTGCGGCGGCCTTTCCGGACGCATGCGTGCGGGTCTGGAGCGTGGACGCCCGCTGGCGCACGCCGACGCAGGCGCGCCGCGAGCCGCTGGCGGTGGCGGCAGCGAACTGGGCCGCTACCGCGCACATTGTCGGACGAATGTGCTCCGACTGCCTGCTCGTCGACGTCGGGTCCACCACCACAGACATCATTCCGATACGGGATGGCGCGCCGATGGCCCGTGGCAGGACCGATGTCGAGCGGCTGCGGGAAGGCGAGCTCGTGTACACGGGCGCGCTGCGTACGCCAGTCGAGGCGATCGCGCCGACCGTGCCGGTGCGTGGCCGGCCGACCGGTGTGTCGGCCGAGGGATTCGCACTCGCAGGCGATGTGCACGTGTGGCGCGGAGACCTCGCGGCGGCCGACTACTCGGTCCCGACCCCGGACGGACGCCCCGCGACCAGAGAATTCGCGGGCGAGCGTCTGGCCCGGGTCGTCTGTGCCGACCGGGAGATGCTCGACGAGACGGACATCGGGGTGATCGCGGATGCACTGTGGGACGCACAGATCAAACGCATCGGCGCGGGGCTCGAACTCGTGCGCGCGCGCCAGCCTACGTTGGCACGCGCGGTGGTCACGGGACTGGGTGAGTTTCTCGCCGCGGCCGCCGCCCGCCGCATCGGGCTGCAGGTCACGCATCTCTCGGATACCCTCGGGCCCGCGGCGCGGCACGCCCCCGCGGCCGCCGTGGCGCTGCTGTTCCCATCATGACGGACGGCGCCCCACTGGTTCACACGGTCGTGAAAGTCGGCGGAGGGTTGCTCGGCAAAGCCGGCGCCTTCGAGCTCGTGATCGAAGCCCTGACCGCGTTCCGGCGGGGCCGCCGGATCGTGGTCCTTCCGGGGGGCGGGCCGTTCGCCGACGCGGTCCGTCAAATGTTCAAGCGGGTCAAGATCGGCGAAGACGCGGCGCATTGGATGGCGGTGCTCGGGATGGACCAGTACGCGCACGCGCTGGCCGCCCGTCTCCCCGAGGCCGCGCTGGTGGATGGCGACGGCGGGATCAGCGCGGCGGTCCAGGCCGGACGGCTGCCCGTGCTCGCTCCATACCGCTGGCTCCGAGCCGCAGACCCGCTCCCACATTCCTGGGAGGTCACGAGCGACGCTATCGCCGCCTGGCTCGCCGGAGAGCTCCGCGCGCGGCGCGTCGTGTTGATCAAGCCGCCGCACGCCCTCGACTCGAAA